>CAKVKI010000162.1 GCA_934754975.1 uncultured Alistipes sp.
ACGGGTCTCAGTCCCGTGGTGGCCATCGAACAGAAGACGACCAACAAGAATCCCCGTTCGACGGTCGGCACCGTCACCGAGATCAACGACTTCCTGCGTCTGCTCTATGCGCGTGCGTCGCGCGCCTATTCGCCCGTCACGGGCGAGGAGATGGTGCATTACACCGACGAGCAGATCGCCGGGCTGATTATGACGGGCTTCGCGGGGCGCAAAATCGCCTTGATGGCCCCTATCGTGAAGGGCCGCAAGGGCCACTACCGCGAATTGTTCGAGTCGCTGGCCAAGAAAGGATATATCTATGCGCGCATCGACGGCGAGATCCGCGAGATTTCGGCCGGCATGCGTCTCGACCGCTATAAAATCCATACGATCGACCTGGTCGTCGATCGGCTCGTCGTGGCCGAAGACGCCCGCGACCGCGTGATGACTTCGCTCAAGGAGTCGATGCGGCAGGGCAAGGGCACGATGGCGGTTTACGATTACGGCGCCGAGCAGCAGCGGTTCTATTCGCGCCATCTGATGTGCCCCTCGACGGGCGTGGCTTTCGAGGACCCTGCGCCGCATACCTTTTCGTTCAACTCGCCGCAGGGCGCCTGCCCCCACTGCAACGGTCTGGGCGAGGAAGCGGTGTTCGACATCGGGAAGATCATTCCCGACATGAAACTTTCGCTGCGCGAAGGGGCCGTCGAACCGTTGGGCAAGTTCCGCAACAACATGCTTTTCGCCATCCTCGAAATGCTGGGCCGCCGCTATGACTTCACGCTCGACGACCCCGTCGGCACACTGCCCGAAACCGGCCTGAACGCAGTCCTTTACGGCGACTCGGAGCCGCTGACGATCAACCTCTCGGAGTTCAGTTCGTCGGGCGGCAACCACCTCGTTTCGTGGGAGGGCGTCGCCGAATATATCGGCCGCACCGAGGAGGACGATTCCAAACATGGGCAGAAGTGGCGCGAACAGTTCCTCGTCTATCGCAAATGCTCGGTCTGCGGCGGCACGCGCCTGAAAAAGGAAGCCCTGCAGTTCCGCATCGGCGGCCTGAGCATCGCCGACGTTTCGGCCATGTCGATTTCCGAATTCTCGGAGTGGGCGGCCCGTATCGAGGAGCATATGACCGACAAGGAGTGGAAGATCGCGCAGGAGGTCGTCAAGGAGATCCGCGAACGCCTGCGTTTCCTGATGGACGTGGGATTGGGTTATTTGTCGCTGTCGCGTTCGTCGCGTTCGCTGTCGGGCGGCGAAAGCCAGCGCATCCGGCTGGCTACGCAGATCGGCTCCAAGCTGGTCAATGTACTCTATATCCTCGACGAGCCGTCGATCGGCCTGCACCAGCGCGACAACCGGAAACTGATCCGCAGTCTCGAAGAACTGCGCGATGCGGGCAACTCGGTAATCGTCGTCGAACATGACGAAGATATGATGCGCGCCGCCGATTTCATCGTCGATGTCGGTCCCCGCGCGGGCCGCAAGGGCGGCAGTATCATTGCGGCCGGAGCATTCGACGACATACTCAGGTCCGACTCCATCACGGCCGATTACCTGACGGGCCGCCGCCGCATCGAAATTCCCGCAACGCTCCGCAAGGGGACGGGCGAGCGTATCGTGATCCGCGGAGCCAGGGGCAACAACCTCAAAAACGTGACCGCCGAATTTCCGCTGGGCAAATTCATCTGCATCACGGGCGTCAGCGGTTCGGGCAAATCGACGCTCGTCAACGAGACCCTGCGGCCGATCCTCTCGAAGGAGCTTTACCGCTCTTTCGCCCAGCCGCTGGAGTACGACAGCGTCGAGGGAATCGAGCATGTCGATAAACTGGTGGTCGTCGATCAGTCGCCCATCGGCCGTACGCCGCGCAGCAATCCGGCGACCTATTCCAATGTCTTTTCCGATATCCGCAAGCTGTTCGAAATGACGCCCGACGCCCAGATACGGGGCTTCAAGGCGGGCCGCTTTTCGTTCAACGTCAAGGGCGGCCGCTGCGAAGAGTGCCGCGGCGCCGGCGTGCAGACCATCGAAATGAACTTCCTGCCCGACGTTTACGTGCGCTGCAAGGCGTGCGGAGGACACCGTTACAACCGCGAGACGCTCGAAGTGAAATACAAGGGCAAGAATATCGACGACGTGCTGAACATGACGGTCAATATGGCCGTGGACTTTTTCGAAAATATCCCGAATATCCACCAGAAACTCCGTGCCATTCAGGAAGTGGGACTGGGCTACCTGACCCTCGGCCAGCCCTGCACCACGCTGTCGGGCGGCGAGAGCCAGCGCATCAAGCTGTCGAGCGAACTTTCGAAGCGCGACACGGGCCGCACGCTCTACATCCTCGACGAGCCTACGACAGGACTTCATTTCGAAGATATACGCCTGCTGCTGGAGGTGCTGAACAAACTCGTGGAGCGCGGCAACACCGTGATCGTCATCGAGCATAATCTCGATGTCATCAAGGTCGCCGACCATATCATCGACATCGGACCCGAAGGCGGGGCCGCGGGCGGCGAGATCATCGCCGCCGGTACGCCGCACGAGATAGCCCGCTGCAAACGCAGCTATACGGGCGAATTCCTGAAAAAAATGGGACTTTAGTCACTACTTTAAGCAGTTAGGCACCGATTTTGCACTTCATAGCCGTACAAATCTTTTATGTGCTATGAAAAAAACAGTTATTATCGTCGTGAGCCTGCTGCTGTGCGTAGTCGGCGCCACTGTGATCGGACAGAAAAAGAATCTGTCGCCCAAAGAAGAACGCCGCGAGGTGCGTGAAAAAAGACGTGCGGACCGCATCGCCAGTTTTGAGAAAACGATGGATTCGGTCATCCTTTCGCGCAATTTCCAGTTCAACCCCCAGACCATGCAGCGCCAGCCGGCCGGCCCCATGCGTCAGATCATGAATCCGGCCTTCAACGTCGGAGTATGGGACGGTACGGTGGATATCTGCCTGCCTTACATCAAAGGTTACGTGCCGCCTTACTACGTTATGATCCTCAACTATACGGTTCCCAGTGTGCAGGGATATACGACCGAGCAGACCCACGAGGGCTGGATGGTGACTTTCTCGACTTCGCTCTTCTCGGCTTCGACCTACACCTTCACCTTCGAGATCTTCACCCGTACGGGCGGCGCCAACCTGACGATCACCAATCCGTGGTACAACCCTGTGGAGTACTCCGGAAGCATATCTCAGCTCTACTAGCATGAAACCCGGGTTGCAACGCCGGACGGGGTTTCGCGCCCTGTCGCCTAAGGGCGGGGAAGCGCGCTGCGCCGCCGCGCCTGCAAATCCGGACCGTTCCCCGCAGTGTTCTGCGGACAGACGGCTTTCGGTCGCCGGACCGGAACCGCGGAAAAGCACACCTCTATCAGAACCCCCCGCTTCGGCGGGGGCTTTTGTCCTGCGGCGGCGGAAAGCGGGCCGGACGATCCTTTGCGCGGTCGCTGTCCTCTGGATGGTGCAGGCCGCCGCTCAGTCCCCGCAAGCTCCGCAGTCCCCGCAATTCTCGCTGGGCATTTCGGCCGTGGACAGCGTGCCGCAGACTACCGTGGTCCCCGTCCAGCGGCCTCCCGTGCAGCTCGTCGAGCATACGACGGTCTATGAAGACCCGCTCCGCGGCATGACCCGTCCCGAACGCCGGGCCTACCGGGCCATGCTCTATGCGCAGAAGATCGACTCGCTGGTGCAGTCGCGCGACTACATGTTCTTCCCGAACAGCATGCAGGAGATTCCCGGCGGCCTGATCCGCAGCATCTATGCCGACTACTTCTTTTTCGGCATGTTCGTCGATCACGTCGAGATTCACCTGCCTACCGAACGGGGCGTTACGCAATATGTCGAAATGCTCAACTTCGACTCGATGTCTATCCGCAGTTATCAGGCCGCGCGCCTGCAGTGGGGGTGGTGCATCTCGTTCGATGTCGCCGACGGCAATACGGTCTATCACGCCGAATTTGCCGTTTCGACGGCTACCGGCGAAACGGTGCTGACGCTGATGACGCCCAACGTTACGATGCGTTATGTCGGCTGGCTGTGGAACAAGCGGATCGGCGATCCCAAGTTCCGGAGGATAGACTGATGTTACGGAAAATCTCAAAACAAGCAGAGCGGCCCCTAAAAGCCGCTCTGTTTCTTGTTTATGTAAAGACTCCTTTGGCTCAACTTTTGTATATCAATGCCACGGCCGAGACGGAAACTCCCTCCTCGCGCCCTTCAAAACCGAGATGCTCTGTGGTTGTAGCTTTGACCGATACCCGGTCATCGCCTACACCCATTGCACCGGCCATTGCGGCGCGCATCGCGTCGATATGGGGCCGGAGCCTGGGCCGCTGCATCCGGATCGTGCAATCGACATTCCCGATCTCGTATCCCCGCTCGCGCAGCATCGCCGCAACCCTGCGCAACAGGATTTTCGAGTCGATACCTTTGAAATCGTCCGACGTGTCGGGAAAATGCAGCCCGATGTCGCCCAACGCCGCGGCGCCCAGCAGCGCGTCGCATACGGCGTGTATCGCCGCGTCGCCGTCCGAATGTGCTATGCATCCTTTCGTGTGCGGTATCTCGACTCCTCCCAGCGTCAGCCGCAGTCCCTCCGCCAGCGCATGCACGTCGTATCCGTGCCCTATTCTGAAATCCATAATCTTCGGTTTAATGTTGCCAAAGTTATGAATTTTTTTTACTTTTGTGAATAAACAATCTGCAATATGTCGGAAATTATCTCATTGGAACCCCGCGTCGTCTGGGAGCAGTTCGACGCCATCACACGGGTTCCGCGCCCCTCGAAGAAGGAGGGTAAAATTATCGAATTTCTGGTGGATTTCGCCCGGAAGCACAATATCGAATACAAGAAGGACGCCATCGGCAATGTGGTGATGCGCAAGCCTGCCACGCCGGGCTTCGAAAACCGTCCGACGGTTATTCTTCAGTCGCATATGGACATGGTCTGCGAGAAGAATTCCGACGTGGAGTTCGATTTCGACAAGGACCCGATCCGCACGCGCATCGACGGCGGATGGGTCCGGGCCGAAGGCACGACCCTCGGCGCCGACTGCGGTATCGGCATGGCCGCCGCAATGGCTGTACTGATCGATCCCGCCGTGGAACATGGTCCCGTCGAAGCGCTCTTTACGGTCGATGAGGAGACGGGCCTGACCGGGGCTTTCGAACTGGGCGAACATATGCTTACGGGCAAATACCTCATCAACCTCGATTCGGAGGACGAGGGCGAAATCTTCATCGGCTGTGCCGGCGGCATCGACACGATCGCCACGTTCAGTTATACGATGGAGGAAGCGCCGAAAAACTATACCTTCTTCCGGGTCGACGTATCGGACCTGCAGGGCGGACATTCGGGCGACGACATCGACAAGGGCCGCGTCAATTCCAACAAGACCGTAGCACGCCTGCTGTGGGACGGCATGCAGAGCTATGAACTGAAACTGAGCTATTTCAACGGCGGTAACCTGCGCAATGCGATTCCCCGCGAGGCGTATGCGATCTTCGGCGTTCCGACCCGGTTCAAGGATGAATTCGTCAAGCACTATAAACTTTTCGCCGCCGATCTCGAAGCCGAGTTCCGTTTTCGCGAACCCAACTTTAAGATCACGCTCAATGAAATGCCGCAGGTCGATCAGGTACTCGACGCCCGGACGCAGTTCGGACTGGTTTATTCGCTGGTGGGCGTACCCAACGGCGTGATCGCCATGTCGTTCGCCGTGCCGGGACTGGTCGAAACCTCGACCAACCTCGCTTCGGTGAAATTCGAAGAGGGCAACCGCATCGTCGTCACCTCTTCCCAGCGTTCGTCCGTCGAGAGCGCCAAGACCTATGTAATGCAGATGGTCGAATCGGTATTTGCGCTGGCCGGGGCCGATGTGGCGCACTCCGACGGCTATCCGGGCTGGACGCCCGACCCGCAGTCGGTCCTGCTCGAAAAGACGGTCGATGCCTACAAACGGCTGTTCCGCACCGATCCCAAAGTCCGTGCGATTCATGCGGGACTGGAG
>CAKVKI010000163.1 GCA_934754975.1 uncultured Alistipes sp.
CCCCAGCGGTTGCCCTTGGCGAAGAGCGACGAACCGTCGGCGCGCATGGTGAAGCCCAGGATGTATTTCTCCTTGTAGTTGTAGTTCAGACGTCCGAAATAGGAGATCTGGCACCAGGGCGTTTGGGTGTCGGTCCATGCGGTAGGCGTGGTGCCCGCCCCCAGCGTCGGGGTCTTGTCGGACTCGGCGCCCTGCACGGTCATCGACATGCCGTTGATCTTGCGCTTGAGGAAGTCGTATCCGGCCATGGCGCTGAGGTTGTGGTCGCCGAAAGATTTGTTGTAATCGACATGCGCCTGAAAACTCAGGCGGTTGGTCTGCGACCAGCCTTCGTAAGTCTGGCGGTTCTGGCTGATGGCGTTGCCGGCCAGATACTGATAGCTGTTTTTATAGGAATTATGATTGGCGATCTGGGCGAAAGCCGACAGGCCGTCGATAATGTCCCACTTGAGGTTGAAGTTGGCCGTGGAACGGCGGGTCACATAATTGTTGGTATAGTAACGGTCGAACCAGGCCGCCGAAATAGTCGTGTTGTTGGTTCCCTGTGCGGGTTCTCCGTTATCTAGGTAGTCGCGGTGGGTGGCGGGCATGAACATGCCGCGGCCCAGAATCGTCCAGTAATTGCCGATACCGCTCGAAGGAATCTCGTTGCCGCTGGTCTCCGAGTAGTCGAATGTCGTGCCGGCGGTAAGGCTTTTGGTGATCTTGAAAGAGGTGTTGCCGTGGAACGTAAAGCGGGAGAAATCGGTGTTGATGCCGATTCCGCCGTCTTTCATGTAGCTGGCCGACGCGGCATAGGTCACCTTCTCGCTGCCGCCGTTCACGCCGACGTAATACTGCATCCAGTAGGAGTCGTCGAACCACTGGCTCTGCTGGTCGTTATCCTGGAAAACGATGATCTTCGACGGATCGACCGGATCGACCACCGAACTCCAGCCGCGGGGTACGCTTTCGCCCTCCTGCAGGTAGCGGGTGGTCCAGATCGACGAATCGCCGTTGCCGATGCCGGCCGAGTTGGCGCCCGTCAGCACCTGCTGCCCGTAGGTATATCCGGGGCAGTCGTTCAGCGCGCGGCGCATGGTGACGACATAGTCGCGGGCGTCCATCAGGTCGAATTTCGTGGCGGGCGAGGTCCATGCGGCCTGCGCCTCGAACGTAATCTGGGGGCCTTTGGCGCGGCTGCCCTTCTTGGTGGTCACCAGAATCACGCCGTTGGACGCGCTGGCGCCGTAAATACCCGCCGAAGCGGCGTCCTTCAGAATCTCGATCGACTCGATGTCGTTCGTATTGAGTCCGGTCATTTCGCGGCGGACGCCGTCCACGATGATGATCGGCGCATTGGACTGGTTGATCGACGAACCGCCGCGGATCAGGAACACCGGATCGCTGCCCGGCTGGTTGTTGGCCGTCGAGACGCGTACGCCCGGCACCTTGCCCTTCAGCGCATCGCCGATCGAATTGACCGGGACGCCTTCCAGATCGGCGCCGCTCACCTTCGAGACCGCGCTGGTCAGGGTCCGGCGCGACTGGGTGCCGTAACCGATAACCACCACGTCGTCCAGCACGTTGTTGTCCTCGGCGAGCCGGACATCGATCTGCGTCCGGTTGCCGACCGTTATTTCCTGCGCGAGGTAGCCGAGGAAGTTGTATACCAATACCGAATTGGGACCGGGAACTACGATTTCATAATTGCCGTCCACATCGGACGAGACACCCGTCTGGGTGCCTTTGACCATGACGGTCGCACCGATGACCGCCTCACCGGCGCCGGCTGTTATCCGGCCCCTGACGGTCCGCCTGCGACCGGAATCCGGCTGGGAGGGGGTATTTTGTTTGGTCAGGATCACCACGCCGTCGATGACCTGCCAGGCGATACCTTTGTTTGCGAACAGCGGACCGAGAACGGCATCGACGGCGCCGCCGTCCACACGGATTTCCACATTGCCGAGCGGCATGACGCCGACCGACGATTCGTACGAAAAAGCAATTCCGGTTTGCCGGGTCACAGCATCGACCGCTTCCTTGACGGTTGCATTTCGCAGGGACAGGGTGACATTGTACTGTTGTGCATACAGCTCTTCGGCCGCCGACAACGTAAACACGTTGCACAGCAACAGCATCAACATACAGCATCCCGTCCGAAAAACTGATAAATTTTTCTTCATGATTAGGACTGTAAAGTTTTAAACTGATTGGGGAAAGCAGCAGCACCGGGCCCGGATTTGCCAACACGATTCGGATAGATGGAATCAGGAAATTAGTTCATAGGCATCGAAAGTTTAGGTTTTTATTCAGGTATGGGTTTTAAGTTGATTTTTTTCTCTTCGTTTCTATTTCGGGACGGCTGCCGTCGCAGGGCGGCATTTGACGCCCGACATTTTCTCGATAATGTCCAGCACGTCGTCGAGCGTATTGGATTTCAGGAAATTGAAGTTATACAGGCGAACGTCGTCGAGGGGCGTAACGGCCTCTATATCCACGCTGTAAATCTCCTCCACCTTGCGGATGATCTCGGCGACCCGGACATCGGACATCGAAATCATGCCGTATTTGAGCAGCATCAGATACTCCACATTGACTTCGGAGATGGAGATATCGTGCGAAGCCGACGAATAATAGATCTTCTGCCCCGGCTGCATGGTAATCATATTGTCGTTGTCGCCGAACTGGAGCTTGACCACGCCGCGTTCGAGTACCACTTCCGTATCGTCCGTACTTTTATACATTTTGACATTGAACGAGGTGCCGACGACCTTGACGCAAACCGTCCTGGTTTTCACGAAAAACGGATGGTCCTTGTCGGAAGTCACGTCGAAAAAAGCCTCTCCGTCGAGTGTCACCGTGCGGTCGTGCGGACTGAACGTTTTGCCGTAACTCAGGGTCGATCCCTGCGCCAGCCAGACCTGAGTCCCGTCCAGCAGCCGGAGGGATTCGGGTTTGCGGCCGGTATTGGTGAACGTATAGTACGATTCCATGGCCGACTTGTGCATATCGTGACCGACGAGATAGCCGCCCACCACGAGCGCCACGCCCAGCATGGCGGCGGCGCTCCAGCCCGCCCAGCGCACGATCCGCGCACGCATGGAGCGGTGCGGCGACGCATCCGCGTCGATCCGTTTGTGCAGCGCCTTGAGCGATTTGAGTATCCGCTGCGGATCGTTCTCGATGGAATTTCGGTCGCGCATGCTCCACAAAGCCCGGATTTCACAAAACTCGGCTTTGTTGGCTTCGGACTCGGAAATCCAGTTCAGAACGTCCTGTTCTTCGGCCGGAGTCGCATTTCCCTCCAAATACGTATAAATAAGTTCGTTTTTCAAAATAATATAGGTTTAAGATTAGACTTCGGTTATACACGCGCTCCGGCCTTTGGTCGCCCTGTATAACGGCAGTCAGCATCTTGCTCTCTACCAATAATACAAAGCTGGGTAATCCACCCCCTAATCCGGATGCGAAAAAAATTTGCAAAAAAAGACCGGGTCCGGCTTCCGCCCGACCGTCCGTCAGAGTAATTTGTCACGCAGATTCTTCAGCGCCAGATACATATGGTTCTCGACCGTACTGACGGTCAGCCCCAGCCGTTCGCCGATCTCCTTGTTCGACATATTTTCGAAAAAGCGCATGCGGAAAATCTCCCGGCGCTTGTCGGGCAGCTCGTCGACCGCCCGCCGCAGCTGCTGCCGCATGTCGTTGTCGTAGATTTTGGCAAGGATCGGATTCTTGTCCGGATCGTAATAATCGAACACCATCTGGTCGATCTGCGAACCGTACCACGAACGGTACTGCGTGTCGCGCTTATGCTTCCAGATGTAGTTGATCGCCCGGTTGTAGACCGCCTTGAGCAGGTACTTATACAGCGGATCGTCCGTGGAGATCCGGTGACGGTTTTTCCAGACATTGAAAAACACGTCCTGCACCACGTCCTCGGCCCACTGATCCCGGAGAAACATCCGGGCATACGACAGCATGGCCGGATAATACGCCAGATACAGCTCGTCGAAAGAGTCTGCATTCATTAATTGTTTGTCTAAATCACTCATCGCCAGCTTTTGATTTTCGCGGAAAGATTCTTACCCTCGAAATATTGATCGATTTTATTCGGATTATCCGGATGCGGAACAGCGGTCGGGGTATTTTTCCACGATCGCAAAAATAGGAAATTAAATTTAAAAGCAAACATCCGCTCTATTTTCATCAGATGCCCGATTGATGCAGGCGAGCGGTGAAAGGACATATGCGCCTAACCGGCCTGAGGCGTACCGTTCAAAGACAGTATTACCGAGAAACAACTGCCTTCGCCCAATTCGGACGTTACTTCTATACGCCCGGAAAGCCGCTCGATAATCATTTTGCAGATGGAAAGACCGAGTCCGTTGCCCTGTTCGAACTCATCCGTTTTATAGAACCGGTCGAAAATCATCATAAGCTCCTTTTCGTCGATTCCCTTACCGCTGTCTTTCACATACACGTGAACTTCACGGCGTTCCCGGTCGGCCTTGCATCCCAAGGCAATATATCCGTCGCGGGTAAATTTTTTCGCATTGTTCAGGAAGTTGGAAACAACCTGCGTAAAACGGGCGCGGTCCAGCAGAACGGGCAGACAAACCGTATCGTCCAGTTCGAGACGGAACTGCAGCGCCGGCGGGATCAACGGCCGGTAGGTATTGTAAATCTCCCGGACGACCTGCGTCATATCCCACTCCCGCATTTCGAAATCCAGGTTGTTGGAATCCAGGTGCGATATTTCCAGCATGTCGTCGATGAGTTTCAGCAGCAGGTCGTTGTTCTGATTGACGAGTTCGAGCATGCCCGCCTTCTCGTCCGGGTCCAGTTCGTCGGCACATTCGCCCGTCAGCACGTTCGTGAAACCGACGATAGCATTGAGGGGCGTACGAATCTGGTGACTCATGCTGTTCAGGAAAGATTGTTTCAGTTCGGCTTTTTCGGCCAGCTGTTTGGCCAGAATAAGTTGGTCTTCACGCCTCACCGTCTCCTCGATATTGTGTATGATACCCGCCAGCATCATTTCTCCCTGCACGTCTTCCAGGCTCCGGCACCGAAGTTCATACCATTGGCAGTCACCCTTTTCACCGAAACAAAACCGGATGCGCAGGACCTCCACCCCCGGAGATTGCTGCAGCGCGTCATAAAGGGAACCCAACAGATGCAGGTCTTCGGGACAGACGTACTCCAAAAAATCGGTGCGCCGGAACTGCCGGGTCTCCAGTCCCGTAAGGCGCCGGAAATTCTCGTCGAACTCGATCGTGTCCCCCTGCATATTCCAAAGGGAAATCTGTCCGCCGTCCGCAGACAGCGCCAATCGTTTATGGGCCTCTTCGAGTATCTGCAGATTCCTGCGCTCCTTCAGCGCACGCCGGCGCATATGCAGCAGGCTTACCGATATGAAAATAAAGGCCAGAATAAACAAGACGATCAGGAAATAAAGCTCCTTCCGGTAACGGTCGTAGAACGGGTAATTGATGATACGCACCTCCGACGGCACGTTTTCGACGTCATAACCGCCGTAAACCGAGAAACTCCGCCAGTTTATCACATACTCTTTCTCCAAATCCCTTACCCGGGGCATGCCGACCTCCTCTCCGCGCATCAGCCGGACGGAAAGTCCGACCGCCGCCCGGGCGGAAATCCCATCGGTAGCCATATAGCCGCCTACGATTTTGCTCCCGTCCCCGAAACCTTCGCGAATACAGCTGAAAGAGGGGATATTCAAGGCATTTACGATCGGCATCGCCATCATGTCGAACTTATCGAGCAGGAATACTTTCTTTTCCTGTTCGTTTTTCGACCGCTCGACCATGCCCAGCACGGAAGAGCCCTTTATGTAGCGGAAAGGACAAAGGCTCACGGTCAGCTCGTCCTTTTTCCTCCGGTTGCCCGCAAGCGCAGGCATGAGGTCGTAATACTCGGTCATCTGCCGCATTTCCTCGTATTCGCACTCCGTGGAAAACGCCGATTTATGCCCCAGTATCTGGA
>CAKVKI010000164.1 GCA_934754975.1 uncultured Alistipes sp.
TGCGGGGGCTGATTCCGATCTACACCATGAGCTACTACTCGCCGCTGTGGCTGCGCTACTTCATCCGCTGGTGCGGGCCGTGGATGATCCGGCAGTTCCCGTTCGAGGAGTGCTATTTCCTGGAGGACGCCAAGAAGTTCCGCGCCGAGCTGAAGTGCCCGCTGGTCTATGTGGGCGGGCTGGTGAGCCGCGAGGGGATCGACAGGGCGCTGGACGCGGGATTTGAACTGGTGCAGATGGCCCGGGCGCTGGTCAACGACCCCGCGTTCGTCAACAAACTCCGGGAGGGCGACGCCGCGACCCGCAGCGAGTGCGACCACCGCAACTACTGCATCGCGCGCATGTACTCGGTGGATATGAAGTGCTGCAAGCACTGCGGCGACCTGCCGCGCAAAATCCGTGAGGAGCTGGCAAAACTGCCGTAAACATGGAACATAAGAACGACACAAACCCGATGGACAAGCAACCGAGACATACGCCCGGCGAAGGCGCGCAAGGCATCCGCACCGGACAGGAGACGGCGGGGACGGTACAGGGCACCAACGCCGGGCAGGAGACGGCACAGCATTCCCGGCGGATGAAGCGCGGCGAAGTCCGGCCGGGAAGCGCATGGGCGCTGGTGACGGGAGCCGGATCGGGCATCGGACGCTGTTACGCCCTGCGGCTGGCGGCGCTGGGCTACCGGCTGGTGATCGTCGGCAACAACGCCGCACCGCTCGAAGCCGTGGCCGGAGAGATACGCAGCGCGGCGGGAGCGTCCGCTTCCGCAACAGGAACGGGCCGGGCCGAGATACCTGCGGCGGGGACACCGACAGCAGGGACACCAGCAGCAGGGACAACGACAACAGGGACATCTGCGGCAGGAATACCGGCAGAAGGAACACAGACAGCGGGAACACCGGCGGCGGGAACAATCGAAGCACCTGCAACACCCACACGCCTCCCCGAAGTCCGGGTCATGCCGATGGACCTCGCACGGGTCGGGGCGGCACAGGAGTTGTATGACCGGACTGCGGCCGAAGGGATCGAAATCGACGTGGTGATAAACAATGCGGGCATCTTCTCGTTCTGCGACATCCTGACGACGCCCGCCGAGCGTATCGAACGCATCGTCCTGCTGCACGACCTGACCGTCTCGCAGCTCTGCCGCCTTTATGCCGCCGACATGGTTCGCCGCGGAGTGCGGGGGCACATTCTCAACATGTCCTCCTACTCGCTGTGGATGCCGTTTCCGGGGCTGGCTTTGTACAGTGCGTCGAAGGCTTACATGCGGTCGTTCTCGGTGGCCTTCGCCAAGGAGGTCCGCGAATGCGGAATCCGCGTCACGGCGGTTTGTCCGGCGGGCGTGGCGACCGACCTCTACGGGCTGACGCCCCGCTGGCAGCGGATCGGCAAACGGCTCGGGGTGCTTATCACGCCCGACAACTGCGCCCGGAAGGGACTGCGGGCGCTGTGGCGGGGCCGCCGCTGCATCGTGCCCGACTGGTGGAACAGGGCGTGGATTCCCCTCTGCAAAGCGCTGCCGATGTGGGCGTTGCGGCCGATTCGCAGGTTCACGATGCGATTCCAGAAATAACCGTCACAAACGGCGATAACATACTTCGGGGTTTAAATGCCGCTGCGCGGCAGGATCAGGGCATGACACGGCCGGCAGGAAAGGTGCATGAACCGGGAATCGAAAAAGTCCGCCCGGTGAATATCAGGCCGGGCGGAACGCCCTGCCGCCGGCCAGGGCCAGGACAGGCGGCACAGACGCAGACACAGACGCAGGTACACGACACACGATACGGCGCAGGCGCAGATGCACGGTTAAAAACCAGCTCCGGACGGAGTCGCGCCCGGCGCACCCGCCCGGGCGGAACGACAACCGGGAGACAATAAAAAAACGACAGATATGCAACAGATCAGAAACGTAATTTTCGACCTCGGGGGCGTCCTCGTGGACCTCGACATCGAACGCTGCATCGCAGCGTTCCGCGAGCTGGGCATGCCCCGGGTCGCCGACCTTATCAACCCCTACTACCCTGCCGAGATGATCGGCCGGCTGGAGCGGGGCGACATCCCGTTCCACGAAGCCTGCGATGAGATGCGCCGGCTGGACAACCAGCCCGAAGTGACCGATCCCGAGATCGCGGCGGCGTACAGCGCATTTCTGGTGGGGATTCCGGTCGCCAAACTGCGGCAGATCGCCCGGCTCCGAGAAGCGGGCGTCCGCACCTACGTACTTTCGAACAACAACCCGGCGGCGATGGTCGCCATCCGCGGCGCATTTACGGCCGACGGGCGGACGATGGACGACTACTTCGACAAGATATACCTTTCGTACGAACTGCACGAGCTGAAACCCTCGGAGGCGATTTTCCGCAAGGTGATCGCCGACAGCGGCGTGATCCCCGCCGAAACGCTCTTCATCGACGACGGACAGAAGAACGTGGACGCCGCGCATGCGCTGGGATTCGCCGTCTACATGCCCGCGCCGGGAGAGGATTTCGGGCATCTGTTCGAGGAGATAGCGCGCTGAGGAGCGCAGAGGAGGGCAGCTGAGCCGAAACCGCAGCGCCGAAAATGCACGATTTGAACAGCAAGACTGAAAACGCGCGAGGCAACGCTCGACGAGAGAACCCGCACGACGGAGTTCCGCTGCAAAGCACGGAATGCGGGCCGCAATCCCGCACGGCCTGATTTCCGCCGCGAAGTCCCGAACGCAGCCGCAAAACCGCACGACCGGATTTCCGGCGCAGGTTCGGAGGGAGGAGCCGCCCGCAAAACAGCACGACCGCGCTCAGGCAGGCTCCCGGACGCCCGGAGGAATGAGACGATTAAGACAAAGCACCCGGTGCAAGATTGCAGAAAGCAGCATAAAAACGATACGACAAAAGGCGGCTGCCGGGGATTCCGGCGCCGCACTACGACTTTAAACAGAATAAACCATGAAGAGATGGATTAAAATTACGCTGATCGCCGCGGCCGTCCTGGCCGTGCTGATCGTCATAGCAGCGATCGCCGTTTCGCCCGTAGCCAAGAACTACATCGAAAAACACGACCGCGAACTGCTCGGCCGCTCGATCCGCATGGAACGGCTGCGGATGAACATTTTCACCGGACGCCTGCGCATCGAAGGACTCCGCATCGGCGAAAGCGCCGATTCGGCGACGTTTTTCAGGCTGGACAGCTTCGATATGCGCATGCGGCTGTGGCCGCTGCTGGGGAACCGCATAGTCGTGAAGAAAATCTCGTTCGCAGGTCCCGACGTGAAGATCTACCAGCGGGGCAGCGCTTTCAGTTTCGACGACATCATAACCCGCTTCGCGGGCGACACGACAGCCGTCGCCGCAACGCCCGAAAAACCCTCGAAACCGTGGGAAGTGGGCATTTACGACATCTCGATCCGCAACGGCAGGGTGTTCTACAAAGACCTTGCGCTCAACGCCGAATGGGGCATGAACGACGTGAACCTGCATATTCCGGGCGTCTACTTCTCGGGCGAAAAGACCGACGTGGGCGCCGTGCTGAACTTCGCCGAAGGCGGTTCGCTCTCGACCGACGTGGGCTACAACATCGAAACCTCGGAATTCGACATCGGAATCCGGCTGCAGGACTTCGCGCTGGCGGGCACGCTGCCCTACTTCCGGCAGTCGCTCGACGTCACGGCCGTGGACGGCCGCCTGTCGGCCGACATCCGCCTGCGCGGCAACACGGAACACCTGCTTTCGCTCACGACCGAGGGCACGGCTTCGCTGGCGGGCTTCGCCCTGCGCGACCGGCAGCAGCGGCCCGTGGCGGGCGTGGATACGCTGAGCGTAAAACTCGCCGAGGGCGATCTGGGCAAAATGCGTTTTGTGTTCGACCGCATCTACGTTTCGGGGCTTTCGGCGCTGTTCGAAATGACGCCGGAGGGCAACAGTCTTGCCGCCCTGATGAAATCGCCGTCGGCCGCGGAAGCCGCGTCGCCGACCGCCGTTTCCGCTTCTGCGGCAACGAATCCCGCTCCGGAAGCAGCCCCCGCTCCGGAAGCAGCCCCCGCTCCGGAAGCCCAAATCACGACGTCCGACGCCGCGGGAAGCACGACGCCGGGTCCGACGCTCCGGATCGCCGACCTGGAAATCGCCAAAGGCCGCGTGACGATGCGCGACCTGACGATGCACCGCCCGTTCGAATACACCGTCTCGGAGATCCGCATGCGCAGCCGCGATTTCGACCCCTCGAAGCGCAACAGCATGACCATCGACGCACGTATGCAGAAAACCGGCTCGGCGAAACTGCGCTGGGAAGGGACGCTCGACGACATGAACAACCAAAACATCACGCTTTGGCTCACCAACCTCGACCTGCGCGACTTCGGTCCCTACTGCGAACATTACACGGCCTATCCGCTGACCAAGGGCAACCTCACGTTCCGCAGCCAGAACGTCATCCGCAACCGCTATCTCGACGGCACCAACCACCTCGACATGTTCGAACCGAAGGTGGATAAAAAACGCAAGGAGATCAAGGCCGAGATGAATATTCCGCTCAAGCTGGGGCTATACGTCCTGAAAGACAAAAAGGGGCATGTGAAGATGGACCTTCCGGTCAAGGGGAGTCTCGATTCGCCGGAGTTCTCCTACCGCAAGATCGTGCTGAAGGCGATCGGCAACGTACTGCTGAAAGTCGTGACGGCGCCCTTCTCGTTCCTGTCGGGCAATAAGGAGAACCTCGAATACATCAATATCGACCCGCTGCAATACGTCTTCACGTCGGAGCAGTACGCTTCGCTGGACAAGATCGCGCAGGCGCTGCAGGACAAGCCCGAAATGCACATCGTCCTGACGCAGCGCGTCAACATGCGCCGCGCCCTGCCCCGGCAGGCGGCCGGCGCGCTCCGGATGGCCTACGCCGAGCATCTGAAGAGCGCAGACACGACCGGCCGCCAGCCGATGTCGATGCTCGAATACGAAAAGATCCAGCAGACCGACATCCGCACTCCGGCGATCATGGCCTTTGCCGATTCGCTGCTGGCACAGCGGGGAATTTCGCCGCAGGGACTTTCGGCCGACGCCAAGGCGCTGGCGCTCTACCGCGAAAAAGCCGCCGGACAGCTGGCCCGCATGATGGCCGCACGCAACAAGGCGCTGGCCGAGTACATGCAGTCCACGCACGGCGCGACGGCTCCGGCGTTCCGGGTGCAGACGCTGGATTCGCTGGCGCTGCCGAATTACGCGGGCCGCGACCGTTACACGATCGCCCTCGAAGTGGACGGCGAGACCGTGGAGGTCGAAGCGGACGACGACAATACGGATACCGGAACGGATGCAGGCATAGCGCCGGAGGATGTTCAGGCGGATTCGACAGGCTTGGGAACAGGCATCCCGGAAGGAGAGGCGGCAGGAAACGGAAAGGCGGCAGATGCGGCTGTCCCGGCTCCGGTTTCGGCTTCGGCCCCAGCTCTGGCTTCGGCTTCGGCAAGTTCCGGTATTCCGGCCGGAACGGATGCTGAGGTTTCGGGCAACGCGGATGCAGAAACTTCGGGCGGCGCAGCGGCAGTACCGGTTTCGGGCGGCGCGGATGCAGAGACTTCGGGCAGTGAAACGGCAGTACCGGCGGCAGGCACAGCCGCCGGACCGGATACGGCCCAATAAAGGGATCGGAGAAAAAAGAGGATCGGCGCAATAAGCCGACCTGCGAAAAAGGGATTAGCATAATAACCGATTGACGAAAAAATGGGATTGCCGCGATAAGCCGATCGGCACAGCGATTTCGCAAACCGCCTGCCGGAGTGATTTTGGGACAAAAGTTTGCCGGAAAGAAAAAAGCCGTTATCTTTGCATCCCGGAATCGCAACGGTTCCCCCGGCCGGAAGAGGCCCGGGATTGACACGAAAAGCCCTGCGGGGCCGATTTAAGGCCAATCACGAGTTTCGGGGGTCGGGAACGACGGGGTGTAGCGCAGTCCGGTTAGCGCACCTGCTTTGGGAGCAGGGGGTCGTGGGTTCGAATCCCGCTACCCCGAC
>CAKVKI010000165.1 GCA_934754975.1 uncultured Alistipes sp.
TTGCCGAAGTGTACCGCTGCCGCACGCGTATGCCGGTCTACTTCCCGCAGGACGAGGATCCGCTTGTAAACCCGAACCTCTATGCCGGTCAGGACGGCACCAATCCGATCGACCTGATGAAGAATGCCGGTACGTCGGACAACATCAACAACGACGTTTCGGGACAGGCCAATCTGCGTATACGCAATTTGGTTAAAGGCTTGCAGATCAATCTCACCGCTTCGCGCAAATACCGTGCGAACCTGAACGACCGCAAAACCCGTCGTCTGATCTGGTACAGCCGCGGCGACAATGAGTACCGTTATTCGCAGACCACGCCCAACGGCGTGCAGAAGCGCCGGGACAACTCTTTTACGGACAATCTGCGCGCCGTCGCCGATTACGACCTGAAACTGGGCCGCAGTCACAATTTCCATATCATGGCCGGTACCGAGTGGGAAAACTACCGCTTCGACCGTGTTTACGCCACGAAGGATTACATGCCCGACGGCTTTTATTCGCTCAATTTCGGCAATTCCCAGTCGGCTTTCAACTCCGACCTGATCAATACTTCGGCGGTGATGTCCTTCTTCGGACGTTTCAACTACAATTTCCGCGAGAAATATCTCTTCGAGGTCAATCTGCGCTATGACGGCAGTTCGCGCCTGGCGCCTGCGAACCGTTGGGAGCTATTCCCCTCGGTTTCGGGCGGCTGGGTCATCAGCAAGGAGAATTTCTTCCGCGACAAGGTCAAATTCATAGACCTCCTGAAGGTCCGCGCTTCGTGGGGTCGTCTGGGAAATGCCAATGCTTTGGGATACTACGACTATATTAACATGATCGAAACCGGCAAAACCATTTTCGGCGGCACTTCGGCTACAACCAATTACATCAAAACGCTGGCTTCGCCCCAGAAGAGCTGGGAGATCATCGACGTGCGCAATATCGGTCTCGACATGAGCCTGCTGCGCAACCGCCTGCAGTTTACCGGCGAATATTATTGGAAACGCAACATCAACATGCTCTCGTCGGCGATGGGTGTGCCGTCGCTCATCGGCATCGGGCTCCCTTCGGCCAATGTCGGCGAACTGAAGACATGGGGCTGGGAGATCGACGTGCGCTGGAAGGATAAGATCGGCAAGCATTTCAGTTATTGGGTGGGCGCCAATCTTTCGGACAGCCAGAACGAACTGGTCAAATACGAAGGGAGCAGCGTCATTCAGGAAGGCGTCGTCTCCCTGCTCGAGGGCTATCCGCTCAATACGATATGGGGATACCGTACGGCCGGACTCTATCAAGAAACCCCGGCTATGGACGAGGCTATCCTGCAGCCGGGCGGTGCGCTCACTGCCGCAGGCGACGTGCGCTATGTCAACCGGGACGGCGATCCCTATATCACGGGCGGCAACTTCACGCCCAATTCGCCGGGCGATCTGGTCATGCTCGGCACGACCGATCCGCGTTACACGTTCGGTGCCGACCTGGGATTCGAATGGAAAGGACTGCGTTTCTCCGTGCAGCTGCAGGGTGTGGGCAAACGCAGTTTCCTGCTCGACGAAGCCACGCTCAATCCCACGCAGGGATCGCTCTATCAGGCGATCAACATCCACCGGGACTACTGGACACCCGAGAATACCGACGCATTCATGCCCCGTCCGGTCTACAAGGGTGGTTCGTACAATTACAAACCGTCGGACCGCTGGATTCAGGATGCGGCTTACCTGCGTCTGAAAAACATCACGATCGGCTATACGATTCCCTTCAAACCGCGGAGTTTCGTCCGGTCGTGTTATGTCTATGTTTCCGGCGACAATTTGTGGGAAACCACCCGTACGTGGGATGTCTTCGATCCGGAAGCCCCTGCCATCACGACGGTCAATGGCTGGTATGCCTTTTACCGTGCCGTCACGGTCGGTCTTAATGTCTCCTTTTAAAATCTGAAACCTCAATGAAACGAATACATATTATTACATTGCTTTTCGCGCTGTTTTCCTTCGGATTCGCGGGGTGTAACCTGGACCGTTTCCCTGAAACGGCGATGGCTGAAAAGGATTTCTGGAATCCTCAGTCGGAGGACGAATTCAAATATGCTGTCAATCAGCTCTATGTGCTGCTGGGACATCGCTGGGGCGATACGCGCGCCGACGACCTGTTCCGCAACAACTATCCCGACGACATCAGTGCCGGGACCCGCAAGGTACCGGCCAAGAGCGATGACTGGAGCAACCCCTATAAGATGGTTTTCTGGGCCAACCGTATCATCGAACATGCGCCGGAACACGGCACGACTGCTTCGCAGATAGACCGTTTCGTGGCTGAAGCCTACTTCTTCCGCGCATACGCCTACTACCAGCTGGTGTGCAAATTCGGCGGCGTGCCGATTCTGGTGAATACGGCCGGCGATATCGACGATCCGATTCTCTACGGTCCGCGCGCTTCGCGCGAGGAGGTGATGACCCGCATCTATACCGACCTGAATCTTGCGGCCCGCGAGCTGCCGCTGCCTTCGGCGCTGGCCGACGGGGAGTTCGGACGCATCACGCGCACGGCGGCCCTGGCGTTCAAGGCGCGCGCAGCGCTCTATGAGGGCACGCGCCGGCAGTTCCACGGCGAAGATCAGGCTGAGCCCCATCTCAAGATTGCCTATGAAGCCGCCGATTCGGTGATGCAGTCCGGCGAACATACGCTCTACACCAAGGGGACGCAGCCCTATAAGGACCTTTTCGAGTACACGGGCGAGGAGGCTTCGGAACATATTCTGGTGAAACTGTACGGCTATCAGGAAACCCAGTTGCTGACGCACAATTACCCCTATCAGATCGCGGTCAATTACGGCGTTTCGCGCAACTTCCTGAATCTCTATCTCAATGATACGGGACTGCCTTTCGAGGACGATCCCTCTTTGCAACTCACCTATAATGACTATTTCGACGGCCGCGATCCGCGTCTTGCCGAAACGGCATTGCGCCGCGGCGTCAATACCTACCAGTTCGGTCCGTTCGTGCCCTATGCGCAGTCGCGTACGGGTTTCGGCATTCGCAAATACGTGCGCAACGACGGCGTGACGGACCAGCCCAGTACGCTGGATTATCCGCTGCTGCGCTATGCCGAAGTACTGCTGACCTACGCCGAAGCTCGTTTCGAACACGACGGAATCATTTCGGACGAGGACCTGAACCGTACGGTCAATGTGCTGCGCGACCGTGTGGGCATGGCGCACCTGACCAACGAATTCGTTACCATAAACCACCTCGATATGCGGACCGAACTGCACCGCGAACGCTCCGTCGAGCTGGCGCTCGAAGGCCTTCGCTACGACGACCTGATTCGCTGGAAAGAGGCCGAAACCCTGCTGCCGCAGGATATACTGGGGGCAAGGTTCGTCGCCGGGGAGTGGGGCAGCGTCTCGCCCGGTTCGCTCGAAGATAAGCTTACTGCGCAGAATGTGCTGATCGTGGAGGAGGGGACGAGCCGTTTCTTCGATCCGAAGAAGGATTACCTCTATCCCGTTCCGAGCAACGATATCGCCCAGAGCCGCGGGAATGTCGAACAAAATCCCAATTGGAAATAACCGTTAATCAGTTACTCAGATGAAAAAAAGCATATTTTCGCTGTTGGCGGCCATGGTATTGCTGGGCGCCGCCTGCGAAGACGATTATAAAAACTATCCTGACGGCTATGACCGTCAGTATTATACGACTTTCGATTACGAGTCCGACGATCAGGGCAATCCGACGCTCACGAACCGGACAATCTCCGTCGATCGTTCCAGTACCGAGCTGATCGAACTGCCCGTCAAATTCATGTCGGAGATCGAGCGCGATTACGACATCGAGGTGCGCTTGTATGTGCGTAATTCGCCCTACTTCCTCACGCAGATGGGGGTTATGAAACCTCCGAAGAACGAATTTTCGACTCCCGATTCGCTGGCGGTTCCCGGTGTGGACTTTCATATCCTCGATCGGGACAAGCGGGTGATGACGCCCGTGCGCACCGATACGCTGACCTATTACAGCGTCATCTTTCCCCGCGCCCGCAAAGGCGTCGAGAAACTCTATATCGAACTGCTCAACAACGAAGATTTCGATCACCTGCGCTGTGCATGGCTGACGTTGGCGGTCAATAAGATCGATGCGACGAGCGAGCAGACGCTGCAGCAGACAGCCGTCAATCACGATGCCGGACATTACAGGATTTACTCGCTTTCGCGCTGTTATTTCCGCAGGTTGAACATTCAGTAAACGGGACGGATATGAGCTATTTCAAAATATTTCGCATGGCGGCGGGCACTCTCTTTTGGGCGTTGGCGCTCCTCTCGCCTGCCGGGGTTTCGTCGCAGACGCTCGAACTCTCCGGGGCGCAGGTCGTGACTTCGGGCGACGACCCGCTGGTACGCAAAGCCGCCGAAGTGCTTGTCGATGAACTCGCCCTGCGTACGGGGGTGACGCTCTCCGCCGCCGGGACCGCCGCCGGATTACATATCCTTATCGGCCGGGAATCCGATCTTGCCGAGGGCAATTCCGCTCTGGGCAGGGAACTCTGCGCGCTTCCGCAGACGGGGAAGGAGGGTTACAAACTGCTGGTGGCGGAAGCCGGTAAATGCATCGTTGTTGCGGGACACGATCCGCGGGGCGTGCTGTACGGCGTGGGGCGTCTGCTGCGCAGTTGCGAACTGCGTAACGGAAGCATTCTTCTGCCTGCGGCGACCGCGCTTTCGTCGACTCCCCAGTATGCGATTCGGGGGCATGAACTGCATCCTTCGCCGCGGGCCAAGTCTCCCGACGAAGCCTGGGCCAGGGAGAATTTCGAACAGTATGTCCGCGAACTGGCGCTCTTCGGGATGAACAGCATCGAGATGCTGCGCCATGTGCCTGCCGACTATATCCGTATTGCCAAGTCTTACGGTCTTGATGTCTGGATCGTGACTTACGACAACGGTCCCGATTTCGAATCGGAGCGCGGCGAAGCCACCGAACTGCGTTTCCGGGAGAATATCTTCAAACGCCTGCCGACGATCGACCATTGGTGTATCAAGAGCGGCGACCCGGGCGATCTGACGCTCGAACGCTTCTTCTCTTTCTCCGAAAAAGAGGTGGCGCTGCTCAAGCGTTATCATCCCGGGGCCAAGGTGTGGCTGAGTCCCCAGCATTTCGTCGATGCTCCGATGAGCTATTTCGAGGAGTTCTGCCGGCGCGCTAATGCCGTGGAATGGGCCGACGGCGTTGTATTCGGTCCCTGGTGCCGGATGACGTTCGAGCAGCTGCGGGCGAAAATCCGTCCCGGACTGCCGATTCGCAACTTTCCCGACATCACCCATATCTACAGCAGCCAGTATCCGGCGCGGTCGATCGACTTGCCGATGGCGATGACGCTCGGGCGTATCTGCATCAATCCCAGCCCGGCGGCGCAGAAGCATATCCATAACCTGTATGCCGGGTTGGGCGTCGGGTCGCTGACCTATTCCGAGGGTACGAACGACGACCTGAACAAATTCTTCTGGCTCGGCCAGGATTGGGACGCTTCGACCGAAGCCGAAGCGTCGGTGTTCGATTACGCCCGCTACTTCATCGGGCCCGATCTGGCCGCCGACTTTACGGCAGGCATTTTCGCGCTGGAGCGCAACCTGATAGGGCCCCTTGCGGAGAATAACGGGATAATAGATACGACTTTGAAAATGTGGCAGGGCATGGAGAAGCGGGCCGGCGATGCGGCGATGCGCAATCCGCGTTTCCTGATGCCCCTGCTGCGGGCTTACTACGATGCCTATATCTGCCGGCGGTGGCTGCACGAACTGGATGTCGAGTCCCGCGCCTACGATGCGTTGAAAGAGGCTCCCAAACGGGGTTCTTCGCGTGCTTTGTCCCGTGCCCGCACGATTTTGGGCGAAGCGCGGCGCAACCCCGTGG
>CAKVKI010000166.1 GCA_934754975.1 uncultured Alistipes sp.
GGGCAGCACTACGTCCTTCTTGCTTTTGAACTGGCCGTTGTAGCGCAGGTCTACCAGCAGGTGCCCCAGCAGTTTGACCCCCGCGCCCACCGTGTAGGACATCGTGGGGCGGATACGCCCGAAATTGAGCAGGTCTCCGCCCGACTTCTGTTTGCAGTCGTTCATCACCGTAAAGACGGGACCGGCATAGATCCGCACGGGATTGAGCAGGCGAAACGACAACAGCACCGGCACGTCGATCGAATTGGACTTGAGGTTGATCTCCTTCTGGCCTTCGGGGCGGATGCGAAGTCCCTGACGCACATAGAGTATCTGTGGCTCGACGGCAAACGCCCCCAGATTGACCGCCGTGGTGATACCGGCCTGCCAGCCCAGTTTGTTCTTGACGTCGGCGCCCGACATGTTGGTGGTGTAATCGGGGATGTTGATACCGCCCAATACGCCCCACTCGATCCGGGTCCGGGGCCGCTGCGCCGCGGCAGACAGGGCGCAGACAACTAACAACGAGGTTACTACAATCTTACGAATCATCAATTCTTGATTTTTAATTCTTAATTTTCAGTTTGAATGCCGCCCAGAGCATGTAGCCCACGCACAGGGCGACGAACAGCATGCCCCAGTGCGCATTGCCGCTCCAGCGGATGACGGCGCCGCAGACAGGTCCCGACACGGCTCCCGCCGAGATGGCCAGGATCATCAGCCCCGCCACTTCGTTGGCCTTTTCGGGCACGGCCTTGGTCGCCACGGCGTAGAACGTCGCAAAAACGCAGGCCATGGCGAATCCCATCAGCCCCACGGCGGCGTAGACAGCCGTTTCGCTGCGCACCAGCAGCAGCACGGCGCAGAGCGCCAAAGCCCCCGCCATGTTCCAGCGCAGGTATTTCACGTCCGAAATCCGCACCAGCACCCACGCCCCGAAGAGCGTGCCGACGATGCGGCAGGCATAAAAGCCCGTTGTGGTAAGTATCGAATCGGGATTGTCGATCAGCCGCACCGAGAGGAATCCGATCCCCACGTCGCCCGCGATGAAGCACGCCACGCCCAGCGTGCAGATCAGCACCACCGGATTGCCCAGCAGCCGGAAGCAGTCGGCCATGCCCGCGGCGCGGTCGCTGCGCGGCGGTTCGGCCACCGAAGTCGCCTGCAGCCAGATGCCGCCCAGCACCGTAAGGCCTGCATAGATCGGCAGCAGCAGACGCCACGACCCGGTGAGCGCGACGAGCGCGGTGACGATCGGGGCCAGCAGCAGAAGCGAGGTGTTGCGGAAGATCTGGCCCACCGTGAGGTAGCTGGTCATCCGCTCGCCCGGCACGATGGTGGCCAGCAGGGGATTGATCGCCACCTGAATCGCCGTATTGCCCACGCCCAGCAGTCCGAAACCGGCGAAGTACCACCCCAGCGCACACCCTTCGCCCGCGGCATAGGGCACCATCAACCCCACGACCGTAAAGGCGTAGCCGATCATGGCCGTCGCCTTGCGGCCGATGCGGTTCATCAGCGCGGCCAGCGGCGTGGAAAGCACCAGGAACCACAGGAAAACCATCGTCGGCAGGAAGCTCACGGCCGCCTGCTGCGATGCGGGAAACTCCAGGGCGATACGCCCCGTGATCGGGGCCACCATGTCGCAGAAGCCCATTATGAAGAAGCCCATCAACACGGGGCCGAGTACTCTTTTATCTACTTTACCGACACGCATGAGCGGCGAAATTTCAGGTATACGATTTTTCAAAGTTACATTTTTTTCCATAAAAACCGATTCTCGGAGAGCGATTATTTCACAATTCTTTATCTTTGCGGCGCAATTACCGAATCCCGATGGACAAAAAACGTGCGAGATATGCGGCTTCGCTGGGGCTGGTCGCGGCCATGGTCGCCGCCGCCGAGCTGCTGGGCGAGCAGGAGGCCGTTTTCCCCGAAATCGCCGCGCTGGCGGCGGGCATGTGGGTGATCGACAAACAGGTCTGGCGCGCAGGCCGCAGGCAGGCCGTCGGGCTGATGACCCTCGCAGCGGCGGCCGGCTGGCTGATCGCCCGGATTCCGGGACTGCCCCCGCTGGGCGGCATCGCCCTCGGGTTTCTTTTCGCCGCAGGCTGTCAGGTACTTACCCGCACCTCGCTGGCGCCGATGCTCTCGGCCTGCATACTCCCCGTCACACTCGGTGCCGACAGCCCGGTCTATCCGGTCGCGGTGTTCCTGCTCACGCTCACGCTCTCGGGCGGCCAGCTGTGGATGGAACGCCGCAAACTGCGCACGCCGCTGCCCCCGGCGTTCCACCTTCCGCGGCGGCGGGACGAATGCCTGATCTGGCTCCGGCTGTTCGCCGCGCTGATGCTGGTCGCCGCCCTGCCCCTGCATGCGGGTTTCACCTATTTCATCCTTCCGCCGCTGATCGTCACATTCGTCGAATTTTCGCGCCCCGAAACCGGCCTGCACAAGGCTTACGGCACGATCTGGCTGCTGATCGTCGCCGGAGCCGCACTGGGTGCGGGATTCCGCTGGCTGCTCTGCGTCGAGCTGGGAATGCCGCAGGCCGCCGCGGCCCTCGCCGCCTGCGCCTGTCTTTTCGCGCTCTTCGAACGCTGCGGCCGCATCTTCGCCCCGGCGGGCGCCGTGGCGCTGATCCCGCTGCTGATCCCCGCCCGGGACCTGTCCGTCTACCCGCTGCAGGTCGCCGCAGGAGCCGCCGTCCTGATCGCCGCAGGCATGCTCCCGGCACGCCGCAAACGGTCCGCAGTATCGCCCGACCGGACTTCGCCGCAGTAAAATGCGGCGGACACTTGTTTTTAGCCGCAGATTTTTATATATTTGTAGGAACGCCAAATAATCCGCACTGATGTTTTTATTCGCCCATACAGCACCGATAACACTGCCGCTCGAAGACCCGATCCTGAAGTTTCTGCTGATCCTGGTCATCATTCTGGCGGCGCCGCTGCTTCTGAACAAGCTGAAGATCCCCTATCTTTTGGGGCTGATAATCGCCGGCGCGGTTATCGGCCCTCACGGACTCAACCTCGTGCTGCGCGACAGCAGCATCATCCTTTCGGGTACCGCCGGCCTGCTCTACATCATGTTTCTCTCGGGACTGGACATGGATATGTCCGACTTCAAAAAAAGCGGGTGGCGAAGTCTCATCTTCGGACTCTACACCTTCTGCGTACCGCTCGCGCTCGGTATCCTGGCCGGATATTACATCATGGGATTCCCGATCTACTCCTCGATCCTGCTGGCCGGACTCTTCGCCTCCCAGACCCTGATCGCCTATCCCATCGTCAGCAAACTCGGCATCTCGCGCGACAAGGCCGTCACGATCGCCGTCGGCGGCACGGTCATCACCGATACGCTGGCCCTGCTGCTGCTCACGGTGATCGTCGGCATGGCCACGGGCAACGTGGACGAGAGCTTCTGGTGGCGGCTCAGCGCCTCGGTACTGTTGTGCATCGGCATCATCCTGTTTCTCTTTCCGCTGCTGGCGCACTGGTTCTTCAAACAGTGCAGCGACAACGTTTCGCAGTACATCTTCGTGCTGGCGATGGTCTTCCTCGGCGCCTACCTCGCACACCTGGCGGGGCTGGAACCGATCATCGGCGCCTTCCTCTCGGGTTTGGCCCTCAACCGGCTCATCCCCCGCACCTCACCGCTGATGAACCGCATCGAATTCGTGGGCAACGCCATCTTCATCCCCTTCTTCCTCATAGGCGTGGGCATGCTCATCGACTACCGCGCCTTCTTCCGCGACTGGGAGAGCATCGAAGTGGCGCTGATTATGATCGTCCTGATTACAGCCGCCAAATACATCGCCGCCTACCTCACGCAGAAGACATTCCGCCTGTCGGCAGACCAGCGCACCGTGATCTTCGGACTGAGCAGCGCCCATGTCGCGGCGACGCTCGCAGCGGTGATGGTCGGCTACAACGTCATTCTGGGACACACGCCCGACGGCGAACCGATCCGCCTGCTGAACGAAAGCGTACTCAACGGCACGATCCTGATGATCCTGGCCACCTGCACGGTCTCGACCTTCGCCACCCAGCGGGGCGCGCACAACATCGCCATGCGCAATGCGCAGGACGACGACGAGAAACCCCAGCAGGAGGACCACATCCTCATTCCGGTCGCCAACGAGCATACCGTCGGCGAGCTGGTGAGCCTGAGTACGACCCTCAAAAAAGCCAAGTCCCGGAACGGGCTCTACGCCCTGAACGCCATCGACAACAAGGTCGAGGACCCCGCGGTCGAAAAGCGGGGCCGCAAAATCCTCGATACGGCCGCCAAAGCCGCCGCCGCATCGGACAACTACTTGCAGGCGCTGCTCCGTTACGACGTAAACATCGCCAACGCCATCGTCAGCGTGGTCAAGGAGCGCAGCATCACCGACATCGTGATGGGCATGCACCACGACCGCACGCCGGGCGGCTCGGGCATCGGCCGCATGGCCGCCGACGTGCTGTGGCAGAGCAACGTCACCACCTATTTCTACCACCCCGTGCAACCCCTGCCGACCATCAAGCGGCATCTGGTGGTCGTGCCGGAGAAGGCCGAAAAGGAGGCCGGATTCCAGATGTGGATTCAGAAACTGCGCAACATCGCCGACAATTCGGGCGCCCGGATCGTGTTCTACGCCCCGGAAAGCACCATGCAGTACCTGCGCCCCGCCCGCGGCAAACGCTCGGCCAAGGCCGAATACGTGGTCTCCAATCCGTGGGACGACCTCACGGCGCTCACTTACGAGACCAAACGCGACGACTGCCTGTGGGTCGTAATGAGCCGCCGCGAGCGGGTCTCCTACCACCCCGCCATGAGCAAGGTTCCCGCCTATATGGAGCAATTCTTCGCCGACAACAGCTTCGTGCTGGTCTACCCCGTACAGGCCGGCGACACGGAGAGCAGGTATATATAGCGCGTTCCGCAAGAGTCCCGCGCATTTGGTTTTGCGCCCGACCTGCACTATCCTTGCAGAATATAGGCGGCGTCCGGACAATGCTCAAATAAATTTGGCATTGCGCCCGACTTGCACTATCTTTGTTGCAGAAAAAAAGAAAAGAATATGAGCCTTGTAGCAATCGTGGGCCGTCCGAACGTCGGCAAAAGCACCCTCTTCAACCGTCTGGTCGGCCACCGCAAAGCCATCGTCGATGCGACGGCCGGAACCACCCGCGACCGCCACTACGGCAAAACGGACTGGAACGGAAAGGAATTTTCGGTGATCGACACCGGCGGTTACACCGTCAATTCGGAGGACGTTTTCGAAGACGAAATCCGCCGCCAGGTACTGCTGGCCATCGACGAGGCCGACGTGATCCTCTTCCTGGTGGAGGTTTCGACCGGCATCACCGACCTCGACCTGCTGATGGCCGACATCCTGCGCCGCACCTCGAAAAAGGTGATTCTCGTCTGCAACAAAGTCGATAACAGCAATCAGATATTCTCCTCGCACGAGTTCTACGCCCTCGGACTGGGCGATCCGTTCTGCATCAGTTCGATGAGCGGCAGCGGCACGGGCGACCTGATGGACGCCATTCTCGCGGCGATGCCCGCCGAGACCGCAGCCGAAGAGGAGGAGGACCTGCCCCACATCACCATCGTCGGCCGCCCCAACGTCGGCAAGTCGTCGATGACCAATGCGCTGCTGGGCGAGGAACGCAACATCGTGACCTCGATCGCCGGCACCACCCGCGACTCGATCCACACCCGCTACAATAAGTTCGGCATGGATTTCTACCTCGTGGACACAGCCGGCATGCGCAAGAAGGGCAAAGCCATGGAGGACCTCGAATTCTACTCGGTGATGCGCTCGATCCGCGCCATCGAAAATTCCGACGTCTGCATCCTGATGCTCGACGCCCAGCAGGGACTCGAATCGCAGGACCTCAACATCCATAACC
>CAKVKI010000167.1 GCA_934754975.1 uncultured Alistipes sp.
TCCGCGCGCTGCGCCGCAACAACGGCCGTCGCCGCGAAGCCGCCGCCGAACTGTTCATGTCCGAGCGTACGCTCTACCGCAAGATCAGGGAGCTGGGCATCGAGGAGAATTAAAATTTAAGAATTAAAAATTTGGAATTATTTGAAAAAGCATTTTTCATATTTCGTGTCCTGCTTTGCGCTGCTGGTCGTTCTTGCGGCGGGCAGTTGCGGCGTGGCCATCAAATATTCGCTTTCGGGGGCTTCGATTCCGCCCGACGCCAAGACTTTCAGCGTGGCCTACTTCCCCAATAACGCCACGATGGTCGCGCCGATCCTGAGTTCGACGCTCACCGATGCGCTGGTCGATATGTTCACCCGGCGCACCCGCCTGATGCAGGTCGAGGAGGGCGGCGACTTCGCGTTCGAGGGCGAGATCACCAATTACATGTCGGCGACTTCGTCGGTTTCGACCGACGACTATGCGGTACTCAACCGCCTGTCGATCACCGTCAAGGTGCGGTTTACGAACGCACTCGACGAGAAGGCTACCTGGAATAAGACTTTCACGGCTTTCGAGGATTACGAATCTTCGCGGCTGCTCTCCGAGGTCGAGGGCGAACTGATCCCCCAGATCGTCGATAAACTGGTTACGGATATTTTCCAGGCTTCGGCCTCGAACTGGTAAACCGCCGCGCAGCATGGCAGATTTCAGGCAATATATCGCATCGCCCGCCGCTGCGGAACTCCCTTCCGCCGATGAACTGGACGCTGTTGCGGCGCGTTACGAATGGTTCGCTCCGGCCCGTATCGCGCGGGCGGTCGTGACCGGAATACCCGATCCCCGGCTGGAGGTCACGGCCCCGTGGCGTGCGCAGAGTTCACTGCTGTGCATGCCGGTCGACGCAGACGCCGTCCGGCGGCTTTCGTCGGACGACATCATCGACCGTTTTCTGCAGGAAGACGACCTGCGGATCGTCGCGGCCGACGGCGAACCCGAAGAGGAGGTCCTCACGGCCGCCGAACTGGACGACGACGACGAGATCGTGAGCGAGGAGCTGGCCGAAATCTATCTGGCGCAGGGGCTTCGCGACCGGGCAATCGCGATTTATAGTAAATTAAGTTTGCTAAATCCCGAAAAAAGTGTTTACTTTGCCGAGCTAATTGGCAAATTGGAAAACAATAATTAAAATTCAACGATATGTTATACACGATTTGCATTGCCCTGATACTCATCGCGAGCGTACTGATCATCCTTGCGGTATTGGTGCAGAATCCCAAGAGCGGCATGGCCGCCAATTTCGGCGCGTCGAACCAGGTGATGGGCGTGCGCGAGACTTCGGACTTTCTGGAGAAATTTACCTGGACGATGGCCATCGCTATCGTTGTGCTGAGCCTGGTCGCTACGCTGGCTATGGACAGGGGCCTTGTCGCCGAGAGCAACAGCGAGATTTCGAAGGACGTTAAGGCGCTTCAGGAGCGTGTTATCGAGTCGGAAACTCCCGCTACGATGCCGCAGGCTGAGATTCCCGCTGCCGAAGCTCCCGCCGAGCAGTCCCAGCCGGCCGAATAAGGGGCGGGGATTCTCCGGGCAGCCCCGGCCGGTCGGAAGTCCGGCCGATGCAGGTGCAGCCGGATATTTTAATAAAGCCGTGGTTTTCCACGGCTTTTCGTTTTTTTTCGTATTCGGTCGTATGTATTGCGCCGGAATATTATTAGGAGCAGGGCAATCGCTTGTGCCGAATCAACCAGTTATGATGACAACAGAAAACAGAATAAAGTATTTCGAAAACCGGGAAGAGTGGCGGAAATGGCTGACTGACAACTTCGATACCGCCCATGAGATTTGGTTTGTGTTTCCTCATAAATCGTCAGGTAAAAAAAGTATTTTATACAACGATGCAGTTGAAGAGGCCCTTTGTTTCGATTGGATCGACAGCACGATAAAACCGCTCGACGCAGCGCATAAAATTCAGCGCTTCACCCCCAGAAACCCCAAAAGCCCTTACTCGCAAGCTAATAAGGAAAGACTTAAATGGCTCCTGGAAAATGGAATGATACACCCGAAATTTGAGGATAAAATACAAAATGTTCTGTCTGAACCTTTTGTTTTTCCAAATGATATAATCGACAGACTGAAAGAAGATAAGACGGTCTGGAAAAACTATCGCTGTTTTTCGGAAACCTATAAACGCATCCGAATTGCATACATTGAAGCGGCGCGGGCGCGTCCTGAAGAGTTTGAGAAGCGGTTGAACCACTTCCTATGCAAAACGAAAGAAAATAAAACGATACGGGGATTCGGCGGAATCGAAAAATACTATTCAAAATAAAATCCCGGTACATTACCGGGCGGGTTGCCCGCTATTGGTAATTGCCCGATGCGCCCCGCCTTGGGTCCTGTGCTATTTTTCCGTTCCGGTCAGATACAGTACGTGCCGCCGCAGGGGATGGCCTTCGGGCAGGGCGGGGTGGTCGAATTCGCACAGAAGCTCCATGCCGAGTTTCTGCATGACCCGCTGCGAACGCAGGTTGGTGACGGTCGTGAAGGCCACCAGCTCTTCGATGCCCAGCTTTGCGGCGAGCGTTATGCAGGCCTGCGCCGCTTCCGTCGCATAGCCCTGCCCCCAGAATTCGGCCCGCAGGCGCCAGCCGATTTCGATTTTGTCCTGCATGCCCGTAAACGTTACGCGGTGCAGTCCCGTGTATCCGAGCAGTTCGCCGTCCTCACGCCGCTCGACGGCGTACAGGCCGAATCCTTCGGTGGAAAACTCTTCGCGTATGCGTTCCATAAATTCCGCCGACTGTTCCGGCGTCAGCGGTGCCGGAAAATACTCCATGACGCGCGGATCGGCGTTCATGTCCGTGAATGTCCTGAGGTCTTCTTCCCGCCATGCGCGCAGCACGAGACGGGGTGTAGGTGCTGGAAAAATCATCTCGCAGTTTTTTTGGATTGATAGATATGGATACCTTATTCCGAATACCGTTCGGATTTCAGGCTTTGCATCGCAGCCGGCTTCGCCGCAGTGTAATTCGCTGAATCGGCTCTTTCCGCCTGCAGTTGTCTGCCGGGCCGTCTTTTCGCCGGGACCGGCCGCGGACGTTTCGTCCGCCTCGCTTTAATTCGGGCAGGACCCCAGTCCTGCCGCTTTTCCTGTTCTGCCGGTAATCGTCTGCCCGTTACCTCTTTTTATGGTCGCTGTCTGGGGACTTCCCGGTGCAACCGATTAGTCCGGCTGCTTTTTCTGCGTTCGGCGGAAGCTGCCTGCCCGGGTTCCTGCTCTTCCGCGTCCCGGAGGGCTGCGGTCTGGTTCAATTTCCTGCGGCCCTTACTCGGCCACCTCTTTTTTCGAACGTTTGCGGGTGTTGATCGTCAGATAGCGTTGCAGCGTCTGCTGCAGCCGTACCGGGTCGATGTCACGGCGCAGTTCGCCGCCCTGGGCGATCGAAATGCCGCCCGTCTCCTCGGAAACGACGATGATGATGGCGTCCGAAATCTCGCTCATGCCGATCGCGGCGCGGTGGCGCGTGCCGTATGATTTGGGCACGTCGCTCTGCGTTACGGGCAGGATGCACTTCGCGGCCACGATGCGGTCGCCTTCGATGATTGCGGCGCCGTCGTGCAGCGGGGCGTTCTTGAAGAAGATATTGCGGATCAGCGGCGTCGATACCTTGGCGTCGAGCGCGATGCCGCCCTCGGCGATCAGCCGCAGGTCGCTCTGCTGCCCGATGACGATCAGCGCTCCGGTTTTCGTCTCCGACATCTCGCGGCAGGCCGTGACGATCGGTACGACGTTGGTCTGCACCGAGTCGTCGCCCGTCGAGAAGATGCGGGTGATGAAGTTGAAATGCTTCTGGCGCATGCCGATCATCTGCAGGAACCGCCGCAGTTCGGGCTGGAAGACGATAATCAGCGCAATGGCTCCGACCGATATCAACTGCCCCAGGATGGTCGAGAGCAGTTCCATGTTGAGCGTTCGCACGACGACCCACAGCAGGTAGATGGCGATGATGCCCGAGAGGATATAGGGCGCATTGGTGCCTTTGGTCATGCGGTAGATCCAATACATGATCACGGCGACCAGAATGATGTCTATGAAATCGACGAATGTGAACGGAACGAAACCCATTGCGTGTGCGTTGCTTTTAGTTTGCCTGCAAATGTATAAAAAAATACGGACTTTTCCTCGGCCCGGTCTCAATAAGTCGTACGGATGTGCCGCCGGCCTGCCGATCGCTGCAGATACGCGGAGCGGCCTGCGCCCTCCGGGCGGTCTGCGGTCCCTCCTTCCTGCGGGCGTCCCGCAATAAAATGTTCTTGCGGTTTGGGGGCTGCCGCTTCGCAGCCGGTACTCGGCAGGCCGCTATTCTTCGGGCGTTCTGCGACTTCTTTTTCCTTCGGGCGCCCCGCAAAAAAAAGCCGTCCCGCAATGGGACGGCTTGTATTCATGCAGCGGAATCGGACTCCTTATTTTTTCTCGGTTTTCTTGTCGGCTGCGTACAGCTCGTTGACCTTTGCCAGTACGGCGGGGGTGATGTTGAGCGTCGAATCCGCGTCGATAAGGGCCGTCGAGTTGATGATTATCTTGTATTTTTTATCGGCGTTGATATCCTGCACAGCACGGTGCAGCAGGTCCTGCGCCCGGTTTGTAAAGACATAATTCTCTTCGTCGAGCGCCTGCGCCTCTTTCTGCGCCGAGGACTGGTAGGAGGCGACACGCTTTTCGATGCTCTGCTGCTGGGCCTGCGCGTCGTTGGTCGTAATCAGCCCCTTCTGGTACTTTTCCTGTAACTGGGCGGCTTCGGACTGAAGGTTCTGCTCCTTCTGCGCCCAGCTCTTCTGCGCCTTCTGGGTCTTTTCCTGCAGGGCCTTGCCTTCGTTCAGGAAGAGATCGCACTGCGCCAGCACGGCTTCCACCTGTACATATGCGATGTCGCTCGAGCCGATTTCGCGGGTCACCTCTTCTCCGGCGGCCGCCGTTTCAGTGGTTTTCGTGCCGCAGGCCGTCATGGCGCAAGCCGCAACAAGCGCCGTAAAAAGCATTTTTTTCATGTCGTTTTTTATCGGGTTTAGTTAAATATTCCGCTTTTGAACCACAAAGGTAAAAAAAAATCTTTATTTTTGCCCCACGCCTTATAAATTTTGATCCCATGTATGAATACATCAGCGGTCCGGTAGCCGAAGTCGCTCCCGCATACGCAGTTATCGATGCCGGCGGGGTAGGATATTACCTTAATATCTCGCTTGAAACATTTTCGGCCGTTGAACACGCCGAAACGGCCCGTTTGTATGTCCATTACGTCGTGCGCGAGGACGCGCAGATCCTCTATGGTTTTGCGACCAAAACCGAGCGCGAACTCTTCCGCCACCTGATAAGCGTGTCGGGCGTCGGCGGCAATACGGCCCGGATGATTCTGTCGACCTATTCGCCGCACGAATTGCAGGGCATCATCACCGCAGGCAATGCCGTGCTGCTGAAAAACGTCAAGGGACTGGGGCTGAAAACCGCCCAGAAAATCATCGTCGAGCTGAGCGGCAAACTCACCGGACTGTGCGAAGCGGACACCGCCCTCCCCGCTGCCGGCAACGGGGAGAAACTCGAAGAGGCGCTCGCCGCGCTGGTCATGCTCGGTTTCTCCAAAACAGCGGCCGAGAAGGCGCTGCGCGGCATTTTACGCGAAAATCCGGGCGTTTCGGTCGAAGATATGGTGCGAATGGGCTTAAAAAGCCTGTGAAAAGGCGGTTTTTGTCAATGAAAGGTGAAAATTCCCCCCCCCCGCCTATTTGGTTTGGTCGGAAATTTGCCTTACATTTGCCCCCGTTACTTGATTATTGATTTATGGAAGAACAAATTCCGCTTGGTTTTATCTTTATCCTGCTCGGTGTATTCG
>CAKVKI010000168.1 GCA_934754975.1 uncultured Alistipes sp.
TCACATGGCTTATTCCGAGCGGCGTACTGCCCGGCGTATTCCATGAAACGCCGACCCCGCTGCCCGTTAATCCGGACACCCCCGCCGTCACGGAGAATCCCGATTGCTACAAAGGGCGCGTCGTCGTGCTGGTCGATTCATCCACCCAGAGCCAGGCGGAATACACGGCCATGACTTTTCAGGCGACACCGCGCTGCACGGTCGTCGGCACACAGACGGCGGGAGCCGACGGCAACATCTCGGCACTCGTAATGCCCGGAGGAAGTTTCGGTTGCTTTTCCGGACTCGGCGTCCTCTACCCCGACGGCACGAACACCCAGCGCACAGGCGTACGGATCGACGTTCCGGTCCATGCCACGGTCGCCGGACTGCAGGCCGGACGTGACGAAATCCTGGAAAAAGCCCTCGAAATAATCAAGTCGGGAGCTTACGACCCGGCAAACAAAATATAACTCGGAGAATAAAAAAGGTTGAGCGTGAAAACTCAACCTTTTTTATTTTACCTGCGGGTCCGCTCCTGCGCGACCGATTTTCAGGGGTTCTGAACCGCGGCTTTCGTCAATCCCCTCTCCGCGGCCAGCCGCTCCATCAGGGCATAGGCCGCGTCGTAATCGTTGGGGATTTCGCCGTCGAGGATGGCGTTCTTAATCACCTCCTTCATATCGCCGATCGCACGGCAGGGACCGATGCCGTAGGTCTGCATGATGATCTCGCCCGTGATCGGAGGCTGGAAGTTGCGGATACGGTCGCGCTCCTCCAGATCCTTCATCTTGCGACGCACCAGTTCGAAGTTGGCCAGATAGCGTTTGACCTTGGCGTCGATGCCCGAAGTGATGTCGGCTTCGCACAGGATCATCAGCTGCTCCACGTCGTCGCCCGCTTCGAACAGCAGGCGCCGCACGGCCGAGTCGGTCACCAGATCTTCGGAGAGGATGATCGGCCGCAGATGGAGGAAAACCAGTTTCTGCACGAATTTCATATGCTCGTTGAGCGGCAGTTTCAACTGCCGGAAGATCGCCGGCACCATCTTCGAGCCGAGGACCTCGTGGCCGTGGAACGTCCAGCCGGTCCTGGGATCGTAAGCCTTCGTCAGCGGCTTGGCGATATCGTGCAGCACGGCGGCCCAGCGAAGCCACAGATCGTCACTGCGCCTGGCGACGTTGTCCAGCACCTTGAGCGTATGGATAAAATTATCCTTATGGGCATGCGCCCCCCGTTTTTCGACTCCTTTGAGATTGTGCAGCTCCGGGAAAATCAGTTCCAGAAGCCCTGTCAGCTCCAGCAGTTCGAAGCCCATCGAGGGTACGGGCGAAAGGACGATCTTGTTGAGTTCCGTGGCGATGCGTTCGCGCGACACGATCCGGATGCGGTCCGCATTGCGGCGGATGGCTTCGAAAGTCTCCTCTTCGATCGTAAAGCCCAGCTGCGACGCGAAGCGCACGGCCCGCATCATGCGCAGCGGGTCGTCCGAAAAGGTGATGTCGGGATCGCACGGCGTGCGGATGATACACTCTTCGAGGTCGTCCATGCCGTCGAACGGATCGACCAGTTCGCCGAACGAACCGGCGTTGAGCGACCATGCCATGGCGTTGATCGTGAAGTCGCGGCGGCGCTGGTCGTCTTCGAGCGTGCCCGCCTCGACCTGCGGTTTGCGCGAATCCTGCGTATAGGACTCCCTGCGGGCGCCCACGAACTCGACCTCGATGCCCTTGTGGCGGAGCATAGCCGTGCCGAAGGTCTTGAATACCGAGACCTTGGCGTGCAGTTCGCGGCCCAGCGCTTCGGCCAGCGCGATACCGCTGCCCACGACCACCACGTCGATGTCGGTCGAAGGGCGGCGCAGGAAATAATCGCGCACGTAACCGCCTACGACGAAAGCCCTCACGCCCTGCTCTTCGGCCAGACGCGAGATTTGCCGGAATATCGGATTGGAAAGCGGCACGCGGCTACCTCACGAGTTTTTCGATGACCGCCTTCCACGCCAGATAGCCCTCGCCCATCAGGTGCAGGCCGTCGTTGGTGTACTGCTTGTCGAGCATGCCCTTCTCATCGACCAGCGCGGAATAGACGTCGATGTACATTACGTTCTTACGTCCCTCGCAGAGCGCTTCGATCAGTTTGTTGGTCTCGATGATCTCGGCGCCTTTCTTCCAGTGGTTCTTGGGCTTGGCCTTCGTGTCCACGCCGTTTACGGGAAGGATGCTCTGCACATAAACTTTCGTCCACGGCGATTCGGCGGCGAAGCGGTCGAGCAGCTTTTCGATATTGGCGGCTACCTCTTCGGGCGCTATCCCGGCGGCCAGGTCGTTGGTGCCGATCATCAGGAACAGTTTTTTGGGATGGCCGTTGATGATCGGATCGAGACGGTCGAGCAGCCAGCCGGAACGGTCGGCGCTGATGCCGCGGTTCTTGACATGGCGGTTGTTGAACAACTCGGCCCACTCGCCGCCGTCGGTAATGCTGTTGCCGAGAAAAACAATGTCGTTACCGCGAATCGGCAGTTGTTCGAAGAGACTGCGTTTCTGGTAATTGTATTCGCTTTGGGCGAACACTGCGGCCGCAGCGAAGAGCGCGGCAGCAAGGAGAATAAGTTTTTTCATGGTCGGCTTCTTTTTATCATTCGAGTTTATCTGAGTTCGCGTTTGTAAAGCTGCACGGTGTTTTCCAGCCCGTAATAGAGCGCGTCGCAGATCAGCGCATGGCCGATCGAGACTTCGTCGGTCCACGGGATGCGGCTGACGAAAAAACGCAGGTTTTCGAGATTGAGGTCGTGTCCGGCATTCAGGCCGAGTCCCTGGCGGCGGGCTTCCTCCGCTGCGGCGAGATAGGGCGCCAGCGCGGCTTCGGCGCCGGCGGGGTATTCGCGGGCGTAAGCCTCTGTATAAAGTTCCACGCGGTCGGCGCCGCACGCCTTCGCCCCGGCGACCATCGCCGGATCGGGATCGACGAAAACCGAGACCCGGATGCCTTTCTCATGGAACCGCGCCGTGACGTCGGTCAGGAATTCGCGGTTGGCGAGCGTGTCCCACCCGGCGTTCGACGTAATGGCGTCGTGGGCGTCGGGCACGAGGGTCACCTGCGTCGGCACGACCTCCAGCACCAAGTCGATAAAATCCGGAATCGGATTGCCTTCGATATTGAATTCGGTGGTAAGGACCCGTTTCAGGTTCCGCACGTCGTCGTAACGGATGTGGCGGGCATCGGGACGCGGATGGACCGTGATGCCTTCGGCACCGAAACGCTCGATATCGAGGGCCGTACGGACCACGTCGGGAAGATTGCCGCCGCGCGAATTGCGCACTACGGCAATCTTATTGATGTTTACACTTAACTTTGTCATAAAATTCGCTATATTTGCATTCGGGACCGACGTGCCGCCGCCCTGCCGGCCGAAGCCGGAAATACGGGCTGCACCGTCCCCGATGTTGAACCAAGTTGCGCCGGGCGATCCGAGGAGAAGCACGAATCGGCTTCCAGTATCGTCTTGGCGTGGTAAAGTTACTTATTTTTTCGAAACTCCGCCGATGAAAATCATACTTTTTTCCCGCCGGCAGCTGCCTCACACCGCCGGGGAGATCCGCCAGTTGTTCGAAGCCTTCCGGATTTTCGGGTTCGACTATGCCGTCAATGAGGAATTTGCACCCCTCGCCGAAGAACTTGCAGAAATTCGGATTCCGCCGGAAAAGATCTACGGACAATGCATAGGCAAACAGCCTGCCAATTCGGTCATGGTCTGCTACGGCGGCGACGGCACGCTGCTCGAAGGAGTACACCGTCTTTGCGGTGCGCCGATTCCCGTTATGGGCATCAACGCCGGGCACCTGGGCTTCCTGACCAGCGCCCCGAGCGCGGGCCTGAACCTGATCTTCGAAGAGATCGCGGAGGGACGTCTCACCACCGAAGCCCGCTCGATGATCGAAGTCACGGGCGACTACACCGAACAGCCCGACACCACGCTGGCGCTCAACGAATTCACCGTACAGCGCCACGGCGCAGGCATGATTTCGGTGGAAACCTATGTAGATGAACAGATGGTGGCGACCTACCACGGCGACGGCGTTATCTTCTCGACGCCGACCGGCTCGACGGCCTATTCGCTCAGCGCAGGCGGCCCGGTCGTAGCCCCGACGTGCGCCTGCCTGGTGATCTCGCCGCTGGCACCGCACAACCTGACGATGCGCCCCGTGGTCATTCCCGACACCGCCGTCATCACGCTCCACGTACACACGCGCCGCTCGGACGCATTCGTCACCTTGGACAACCGCGTCTATGCCGTCGGGCAGGAGGCGACATTCACCATAAAACGCGCCGAACAGAAGATTTTTTTGGCCGTACCGCACAATATATCATTTTACGACACGTTACGGAATAAAATGATGTGGGGCATTGACATCCGCAGTTAAGGCCCTGCACAAAAACGGTGTAAAGTTGTTCATTTAATAGGTATTTTTCATTTTTATTCCCTATATTTGTGCCCTAATATGAGCGAGCAGAATCGCATACCGCAACACGTCGCCATCATCATGGACGGCAACGGCCGTTGGGCCGAGTTGCGCGGCAAGGAGCGTTACGAAGGCCATGTCGCCGGCGTCGAACCCGTACGGGCGTCGCTGCGTGCCGCGGCACGCTGGGGCGTGAAGTACCTGACGCTCTATGCGTTCTCGACCGAAAACTGGGGGCGTCCCCCGCAGGAGATCGATGCGCTGATGGAGCTTTTCTGCAAAAGCGTGGTCAATGAAACGCCCGAACTGATCCGCCAGGGGGTGGAAATACGGATGATCGGCGACCGTACGCGTTTTTCGGAAAAGGTGCAGCGTTACCTGGCCGAAGCCGAGCAGCGGACAGCGGGGGGCAAAACCCTGACGCTGATTCTGGCGCTCAATTACTCTTCGCGCAGCGAGATCACCCGCGCCGTACGGCACATCGCCGCACGGGTCGCAACGGGAGAACTGGCGCCGGAGGAGATTTCCGAGGGTACGGTCAGCGCGGCGCTCGACACGGCGCCCTACCCCAACCCGGACCTGATCGTCCGCACGAGCGGCGAACACAGGCTGAGCAACTTCCTGCTTTGGCAGGCGTCCTATGCCGAACTTTACTTCCCGGAGGTGCTGTGGCCCGATTTCACCGAGGAGGAGTTCGACCGTGCAATGGAGGAATACGCCCGGCGCGACCGCCGTTTCGGGTTGGTAAAATAAATGAAGTTAAGATTAGATTTAAATAGATGAATTATTTCGGTAAGATATTCACGGCAGCCGCTGCCCTCGTGCTGTGCTGCACGAATATATTCGCCCAGGAGCAAAACCCTGCAGATACCGCGGCTTCGGCAAAGCCCGCATTCCCGGAAGACGCACCTTTACTGCGGCAGGAGGGCGCACAGAAACTCTATTACATCCGCGACGTCAACATTCACGGTGTGCAGTACCTCAATCCCGACATTCTCAGGTCTTCGGCCGGACTGATCCCCGGCGATTCGATTTACCTGCCGAGCAACTTCATCGCAAACGCCATTTCGCGCCTGTGGAGCCAGCGTTTTTTCTCGGACGTGAAGATCGGAGCCGAAATCGAAGGCGACAGCCTCGACCTGGAGGTATTCCTCAAGGAGCGGCCGCGCGTCAATAACTGGGGTTTCGAGGGAATCTCGAAAGGCAAGAAGAAAGACCTGCTCGAAAAGCTCAAGCTCAAACGGGGCAGCGAACTTTCGGATTACATCATCGACAAGAACCAGAAACTCATCAAGGCCTATTGGTCCGAGAAAGGTTTCCGCAACACGGAGGTCGGCACGCGCATCACCAACGACACGCTGCGCCCGCAGATGGTCAACGTGACCTTCCTGATCGACCG
>CAKVKI010000169.1 GCA_934754975.1 uncultured Alistipes sp.
TCACGGCAGCTTCGCTGGCATCGAGTATTCCCGAACCTTTAAATCCCGTCAAATTGCGTCCTTCACTGAGCCGAAACCTGGTGAATTCTCTTTCTACGGTGTTTGGGTTGTGGTATTTCGGATAGAGAATCCGCACGGTCCGATACCATGCATATTCGACTGCTTCTGCATAGCCTGGTGTCAATCTGTATTTCGATGAATTTTTGAGTTCGTTGTAGTACTTCAAGGCGCAAGAGGTTTCGTACCATGGTTCCGGAGCTGTCTTAGGAAATCTTCTGTCGGGTAATTCTATTCGGTTATGATCGTATCCTATACCTCCGCCCGTACTGAATCCTACGGTGTGTTTAATGTAATCGGCATATGTGAGAATCAAAATACCGTGACTATCGCTGTATTCTTCTTTACATTGGCTGCAATAGTTTTGCCAGCCACCATTTAAAGAGAATCTACATTTAGGATTTGTACATTCCCAATGGAATGTTCCCGCTCTCGTTGCGACATCGTCATCCGGAACAGTCCGATTGACGGTCAGATCATCATTACTGCAATTGCTCAAAAGCAATCCACTACCTGCAACCATAAAGGCTACGAAGAAGCTTTTTCGGAATACCAAAAGTTTTTTCATAGGAAATAAGTGTAAGTGGGTGGTGAATATTATGCAAGCTATTCATTAGCTTTATATGCAATATAATAAAATAAATTGAAATTAACTAATAATAAATTGATTTTTTTGATTATTACATTGCTGCTGAATTGTCGTAAATATAAATCCCCGCCGTTCCGCTTCCCCTTTTTTCGAACCGGCCTTTTTGGCGTCAAACACCGTCGGTCCAAACATTGCCGCCGCAAGCGCTTCGGTTTTTTATTGGTAAGGTGACAAAATTAGTTATATTTGTATTCCGAAAAGTCACTGTGCATGATCCCGAAATACGGTTGCCTGCTGGTCGGCCTGCTCACCGTATGCGGTGCCGCAGCCCAGCATCCCGATGACGAATATTACCCCTATGCCGCCCGGCAGGAGGAGCGTACGCCGCTTCTGCTGACCGACTCGACGCTGTTTTACCGCGCCGTGCAGACGACTCCCGATCTCTATGCCGAACATACCGCCTTCAACCTGCCTTATGTCCCCGTGAAACGCCGGGGCCTGAATTACCGCGACGAATCCGTCTCGGTAGGGGGCGTGCCGCTTTCGTCGCGTTATTTCGGGGCGATGCGCCTGTTGGGGGCCGATGAAGTCCGCTATGGAGGCCTTGCCGCGGCGGACGGCGTGACGGGCGGTCTCGGCGGCCTGCGTTTGTTCCGTTTTGCAGATGATTACCCGCAGGCGTCGCGCTATGCCGCCGTCAGTTTTACGGACCGCAACTATCTGGCCGGGGTGCGGTTGTCCGTCACCGAACCGCTCGGCCGCGGATGGAGCGGTACGGCGGCTCTCGACGCCCGTACAGGGCGCGACATGCACGTCGAAGGCGTCTTCACCAATGCGCTGACTGCGAGCCTGCGCGCCGCGAAGCGGTTCGGCGACGATCACAACCTGAGCCTGACGCTCATCGTTCCGCCCTCGGTCCGGGGTACGCGTCTCTCCTCGACCGAAGAGGCGTTCCGGCTTACGGGCGACCGGCTCTATAACCCCGCATGGGGATTCCAGCACGGCAAGGTTCGCAATTCGCGTGTGCGGCGGGAGTTCGTGCCGCTGGCGGTCGTCTCCTACCGGGTGCCGGTTTCGCAATCGACATCGCTTGCCGCCGATTTCGCTGCGGAATACGGCATGCGCAAATACAGTGCGCTGGGATGGTACGACGCCCGTACGCCGATGCCCGACAACTACCGCTACTTGCCCGGTTATACCGGCGACCGCGAGACCGAACAGGCGTGGCGGGCGAATGATGCGCGCTACACGCAGATCGACTGGGACGAACTGATCGCCCAGAACCGCATGGCGGCGGGCCATGCCGTCTATGCCCTCGAAGACCGCGCCGAGCGGCTCGGCGACCTGGGCTTCAGCGCCCTGTTTACGACCGTGATCGACGCCCGGCTTACACTGCGTTACGGGCTGGTTTTCCGCCGTGTGCAGTCGCGTAATTACAAGCAGATGCGCGACCTGCTGGGTGCCGAGTATATTACCGACATCGACCAGTATCTGGTGGACGACGATACCTACAGCAACCTTCTGCAGAATGACCTGCGGCATCCCGGCCGCACGATCCGCAAGGGCGGCAGGTTCGGCTACGATTATGCACTGAAGACAGGCCGGACCGACGTGCGGCTGCATGCCGAATACCGCTCCGACCGTTTCCGTGGCGATCTTGCCCTTTCGCTGGGCGCAGCCGCAGTCTGCCGCCGCGGGTATTACGAAAAGGAGCTTTTCCCCGGCGCGCAGTCGTACGGCCGTTCGCGCCGGGTGAAATTTACGCCCTATACCTTCAAGGCGACCGCCGGCTGGGCCTTCTCGCCCCGTAGTTACCTCGAAGCGTCGGCTGCCGCAGAAGCCGTGCTGCCCGACGCTGAGGACCTTTTTTACCAGCCGCAGTATAACAACCGCGTCATCGACGATCCCGGTCCCGAACGCCGTTATGCCGCCGAAATCAATTACAGCCGGACGGGGGAAACGCTGACCTTGCGGCTTTCGGCCTATCTCTTGGCTACCTTCGGCGGCGTCGAAACCCGCCGTTACTACGACGACATGGCGGGCGTGTTCTGCGACATGGCCGCGACGGGTATCGGACGCATGGCCTGCGGCGTCGAAGCCGCCGCCGACATCCGGCTGTCCTACCGCTGGAACCTGTCGCTCGCCGCATCGGCGGGGCGATACAAATTTATCCGCAATCCGCGGATAACCGTGATTTCCGACGTCGATAATTCGGTCGTGGACGCCCGTGCCGTGAGCCACCTGAACGGTTGTACGCCCGGCGGCGCGCCGCAGCTGACGGCCTGCGCCGAATTGGGCTACTTCGGTCCGAGAGGGTGGGGATTCAAAACGTCGGCGGGGTACGCCGGCGCGCGTTATGTCGAACCGTCGCTGCTGCGGCGCACCGAGCGGATCGCCCGGCAGGGCGGCACGACACAGGAGGTGTTCGACGCCTTCACCCGTCAGCAGCGGCTCGGCGATGCCTTTACCCTCGACGCCGCGCTTTTCAAAACTTTCTGGTTCGATCGTTCGCGGCTGACGGCGTCGCTGATTCTGCGCAACCTGCCGGGCAGCAGCGATACCGTTTACAGCGCTTACGAGTCGCAGCGCGTGCGCCGCATCCGTTCGGGAGACACGCTTTACTATACGCCCCATGCGACGCGCCTCACCTATGCCTATCCCCGTTCGTTCTATCTTACAGTCTCTTACCGATTTTGACCTGTAAGTAAAAAAATGCCCGATTTTTTTGGATTTCAGTATGGAATTCGTAACTTAAAGGTCGAAAAACCCATTAAAACTTCAAAAATCCATGATTATCGGTATTCCAAAAGAGATCAAGAACAACGAGAACCGCGTTGCTCTTACCCCCTCGGGCGCTCAGGAGCTGACCAAACGGGGGCACAAGGTTTATGTGCAGGCTTCGGCCGGTGTGAACAGCGGTTTTGCCGATGATGCCTATACGGCGGTCGGGGCGGAGATGCTTCCCACGATCGAAGATGTCTATGCCCGCGCCGAAATGATTATCAAAGTCAAGGAGCCGATTGCTCCCGAGTATAAACTGATCCGCAGGGACCAGCTGGTTTTCACCTTCTTCCACTTCGCCAGCAGCGAACCCCTCACCCGCGCCATGATCGACAGCGGGGCGGTGTGCTGCGCCTACGAGACCGTCGAACGGGCCGACCGCTCCCTGCCGCTGCTGATTCCGATGTCCGAAGTCGCGGGCCGCATGGCCACGCAGGAGGGCCGCTACTTCCTTGAAAAACCCCGCGGCGGCAAGGGCATCCTGCTGGGCGGCGTTCCGGGAGTGAAACCCGCGAAGGTTTTTGTCATCGGCGCAGGTGTGGTCGGTACGGCCGCGGCGCGTACGGCCGCCGGAACGGGGGCCGACGTCACGATCTGCGATATTTCGCTGCAGCGTCTCACCTACCTGGCCGACGTGATGCCCAAGAACGTCAAAACCTTGATGTCTTCGGAATACAACATCCGGGAGGAACTCAGGCACGCCGACCTGGTCGTCGGTTCGGTGCTGATTCCGGGCGCCAAAGCCCCGAAGCTCGTCACGCGCGATATGCTGAAGGAGATGGAACCCGGCACGGTGATGGTCGATGTAGCCATCGACCAGGGCGGATGCTTCGAGACATCGCGGCCTACGACGCACGAAGATCCCGTTTATTATGTAGACGGTATCCTGCACTACTGCGTGGCCAATATTCCGGGCGCAGTGCCCTATACCTCGACGCTGGCGCTCACCAATGCGACGCTTCCCTACGCCATCCAGCTGGCCGACAAGGGGTGGCGGCGGGCCTGCCGGGAGAACCGCGAACTCGAACTGGGACTCAACATCGTGCAGGGCAAGGTGGTTTACGAGTCCGTCGCCGAAGCATGGGGACTCGAATACGAGCCGCTGACGCTGTAGTTTCCGCGGGAATATAGGCCGCGCAACTTCAGCAGCGCGTGATTTCAGCCGTGCAATTTCTGCCGCAAAGTCCCTCTGCGAGACCGTTGTAGCGGGATTTTCGCCGCGAGATTTCTGTTGCCGGATTTCCGCTGTACAACTCACTTCGTGCAGCGGTCCCGCCGCATCCGGCCGCTCTGTACGCCGTGTGCAGAGCGTCGGTTCGCACGGCGCACGCAGTTCACGGCCCCTGCGATCCGGGAGGACCCGAACGCCGTTTGTGCGGCGGGCCGATTCGGACGGCGGTGCAATTATATTTGTCCGAAGATACGGAGAAGCCCTGCTTCTCCGTTTTTTATGCGTATATTTGAACGATGATCCGCAAACTCCTGCTCATACTCCGTTTTTACTACTCGGCCATGTTCTTTTTCTGCACGGCGGTGAGTTTGGCGCTGGCGTGGCTGGTCAAGGCAAACGGTCCGGGGATCATTCCGATGTGTATGCTCGGCAAAGCGGCGGTTTATCCGCTGTATCTCTATGTCTGGATCATACAGCGTTTCGGCGACGAATTTTTCTATTACCGCAATCTGGGCGTCCGGCGGCGCGAATTATTGGGCGTAAGCTGCGCCGCGGACTTTGTCCTGTGTTATGCATTGTTGAAACTGACGGCCCTGTTCCTGTATGAACCCCTCTGAAAAACATATTCTCGAAATCGACTCGGTCGAACTCTCGTTCGGTGACCGGCGTATCCTTTCGGGCGTATATCTGGCGGTCGAAACGGGCGGCGTTTCGGCCGTTCTGGGCCGCAACGGCTGCGGCAAGAGCTGCCTGATGAAGATTCTCTGCGGCTCCCTGCGGGCCGATTTCCGGTCGATGCGCATCGACGGCGTGTGGCGCGACCGTTTCCGGGCCGACGAAGTGCGTTACCTGCCGCAGCAGGGTTTCATTCCCGGCTGGCTGACGCTGGACCGGGTGCTGCGTGATTACGACATGACGCGCGGCGACCTGCTGAAATGGTTTCCGCTCTTCGAAAAACTGTTCGAAACCAAGATTTACGCGATGTCGGGCGGCGAACGGCGGATTCTGGAGTGTTACCTGATCCTGCGCAGCCGCACGCGGTTCGTACTGCTCGACGAACCTTTTTCGCAGGTCGCGCCCCTGCATGTCTCGACGCTCAAGGAGCTGATTCGTCAGGAGCGGGAGTCGAAAGGCATCCTCCTGACCGACCATATGTACCGCCATGTCACCGACATCGCCGACCGCCTTTACGTCATGGCCAACGGTCAGACCTACCTCACTC
>CAKVKI010000170.1 GCA_934754975.1 uncultured Alistipes sp.
TCGTTGCTGTTCACTTTTATCCTTGCTGAGACATGGCGGTCGCATCGGTTGTCGATTACATGATAAGCCGTCAGTTTTTTGATCGACATCTCTTTTTGCAGGTGTTTTTGCAGCAATTCCGGCTGGTGAGAATAGGTATATACGGTATCGATCAGGATGCGGATATAATTCAGCCTGGCCTTTGCCTGCCCGGAAACACAATGGATGTGGTTGCGCAGGCGTCGATATATTATGAGGACAATGAATATGTCCATAACGAGAATCGTAATTATAAATTCCATATGCACTGGATTAGTGGTTAATTCATAAAATTCATGGAGCCGGTTCTCATTAAGGCGAATGGTTTTTGATGAGCATGCTGTAATCCCTTTTTTATATTAAGTTATTGCAGAACTCTCATATTCGGATAACTGGTCTGATATGCATGTTATTAGCAGTCAAATCGTTGGATTTTTGAAAGCCAAAGATAAGATTTTTGCAGAATATGCATATTGATAATCAATATGATACGATTAAAATGTAATGTTGCTTTTGTACAATATTTTATCGTAAACCGTCCGTCGCATTATAATTTTGTTTTAAATACAAGCCTTTAAATTATGATGCGTATTCTCCCTGTTAAATCGTTGAAACTTCGTGCTTTTTCTTTGCCGGAATTATTGGTCGTACTGGTCATCATCGGTATTCTTGTTCTTATTGCTTTGCCGAATCTGATGCCGTTGATTTCGCGAGCGAAAGCTACCGAAGCCCAGCAGCAGCTGACGTTTCTGCATACGCTCCAGCGGAGCAATTTCTACACCTATTCGCGTTACTCGTCTTCGCTCGAAGAGTTGGGCTTCGAGCAGCAGAAACTCGTTTCGGACGGCGGTCAGGCGAACTACCTCATTGAGATCGTCGAAGCTACGGAACACGGCTTCCGGGCCACGGCCACAGCGGTCGTTGATTTCGACGGCGACGGAGTTTATAACGTCTGGGAGATCGATCAGGACAAGGAGTTGAAAGAAACCGTTAAAGACTGACCCCGATGCCGTTTCTCTGGCCATACCTGCTGTTGCTGATTCCCGCCGTGCCGCTCGTCCGCGATGATTTCGGGACGCGCCGTGTCGCCGTCGTGTGGCTGTCGGCTCTCGGAGCCGGGTGCTTCGGTGTGACGTGGATTGTGTCGGGAATCGGTGCCGCGTTTTCCTGCACCGCAATAAATGTGTGCCTTATTGCTGTTTTCGGTGCGGTTATGGCGCTCTACCAGTTGTTGCTCCGCCGTCCGCTCGGGGATTTTTTCACCCGCTATTTCGGCGCAGGCGATGTAGCGATGCTGGCGGCTGTCGCTCCGTTGTTCACTCCTGCGGCCTATGTCCGTTTCCTGCTCGCCGCCAATCTCGCTGCGCTGGGGTGGTGGGCTGTCAGGCGTCCGGCGACCATCCCGCTGGCCGGATTTATGGCGCTGACGCTTTCGGTGTACGTCGTATGCAAAACCGCCGGACTATGGAGCTGACCCGCACGATCCCGACCGAGGTCGTCCAACTGCTGACCGCTGCCGAGTCCGCCGAGTACCGGCTAGTCCCGTTCCGCCGCGAAGGTACGGAGGTGCGTTGTTACGGGAGTGCGGACCGGGATTATACCGCCGCCGTCGCCGAATTGGAAGTCCTCTACGGATGGACGGTGCGCGTCGAACCGATCGCCGGAGAGGAACTGCTGCGCCTGCAGGCGCAGTATTACCGTCCCGATACGGCCCGGAGTCCGCTCGGAACCCCGGCGGCCTCCCGCCTGACAGACATCGCTTCGGGGCAGGGATTCCTGACGGCGCTGATCGGCGAAGCGTTCCGCGATTATGCCAGCGACATCCACATCGAACCCTACGAGGAGCGCTGCCGCATCCGGTTGCGCATCGACGGCAAGCTGGCCGAACGCTATGTCGTCGGGAGGCCGCAGTACGCGCCGCTCGTGAACCAGATCAAGATCCTCGCAAACCTCGACATCTCCGAGAAGCGGCTTCCGCAGGACGGCCGCATCCTCTACGACCGCGACGGCAACAAATTCGACGTGCGCGTTTCGACGCTTCCGACCATTTACGGCGAGAAAGTCGTGTTGCGCCTTCTGACGCGCCATGTCGAACTGCTGGAACTGAAGAACCTCGGCTTTTCGGAGCGTCAGTACGACGATTACTGCCGGGCCATCGCGCGTCCGTTCGGCATGGTGCTGATCTGCGGCCCCACGGGTTCGGGCAAGAGTACGACGCTGTACGCCACCCTGCGGCGGCTGAACAAAACTTCGGACAACATCCTTACGATCGAAGACCCGATCGAGTACACGCTCGAAGGGGTGAATCAGGTCCAGATCAAGGAAGAGATCGGCCTCACGTTCACCAGCGCCCTGCGCACCTTTCTGCGCCAGGACCCCGATATCATCATGCTGGGCGAGATCCGCGACGGTCCGACGGCCCAGATGGCCGTACGTTCGTCGCTGACGGGCCACCTTTTGTTCTCGACGATCCACACCAACACGGCGTGGGGCGCCGTGGCCCGTTTGGCCGATATGGACGTGCATCCCTATCTGGTCGCCAATACGCTGGTGATGACCGTCGCCCAGCGGCTCGTACGCCTGCTCTGCCCGCATTGCAAACGGGAGGCCGGGGCAACGGACGAAGTCCGCCGGCTGCTGCCGGGCGCGGATTTCCGCGCGCATTTCGAGCCTGTCGGCTGCGAACACTGCTTCTATACGGGTTACAGCGGCCGCCGCGCGGTGTACGAGGTGATTCCGATGGACGACGAACTTTCGGCCGCGGCCCGCGGCGGGCAGGCCGACGTCGCGCCGCTGCTGACCCGGCGGGGAATCCCTTCGCTGCGGGACGCCGTCGTCGGCCTCTTCCTGCGGGGTGAAACCTCGCTCGACGAACTGATACCGCTACTGAACTATTAGCCTATGAAATATCTTTACCTGCTGACCCTGTTGTTTCCCCTCTTCTGCCCGGCCCAGAACGATTCGATCCGCTTTGCGGAGATCGACCGCAAACTGGAGACGCTCGTGGAGCGGGATTCGACCTTCGCCCGTACGGTCGATGTCACGGCGGGGCGTTTGCCCCTCACGGAACTGCTGCGCAACATCGCCCGTGCGAGCGGCGTGAACCTGAGCGTGCGGAGCGTCGAAAACATCCCGGTCTCGTGCAACTTCACCCGGGCGCGGGTGGACGATCTGGTGCGTTTCCTCTGCCGTGAATACCGGCTCGACGTCGAGACCACGGGCAACATCGTTTCGGTCTTTCCTGCGGCCGCCGCGCCCCGGCCGCAGCCCGACCCCGAAATCTTCTACAACGCCGCCGACACGACGCTGTTTTACGACCTGAAAGGCGAGCGGCTGATCGACGTGACGAAGAAGATCACGACCTTTTCGGGACGCAATATCATCGTTCCCCAGCCTTTGTACGACTGTAAGGTTTCGGGATATGTCCGCGCCATGCCTTTCGACGGGGCCTTGCAGACGCTGGCGGCGGTAAACGGGCTGGTCGCCGAAAAAGACGCCTCGGAGGTCTGGACGATCTACCGCGAACAGGCGGCGGCGCAGGAGGGAGGCCGGACCGGTCCGTCGTATGTCCGACGGCGGCAGTTTTCGGAAAACGAACTGCGCGTCGATTCGCTGGGCCGCATCACGGCCCATATCGCGCGCGGACAGGTCCAGGACATCATCCTCGACCTGTGCGAACAGCTCGGCCTGAACTATTACTTCAAATCGCCCGTCAGCCTGACGACCGGCATCTGGATCGACGATACGGATTTCGAAACCCTGCTTGCCGTACTGCTCAAAGGGTCGCAGTTCTCCTATTACTGTGAGCGGGGAATCTATATCTTCGGCTCGGCACAGGGCGACGGGCTTACCTCGGCGACGATCGTGCCGCTGGCCTTCCGCGCCGTCGCCAAGGTCGAAGAGGTCGTGCCGGCGGCGCTGAAACAGGGCGTCGAGATCAAAACCTTCCCCGACCTGAACAGCCTGATCCTTTCGGGCGACCGCCGCGACGTGGCGCGGGTCGAAACGTTCGTCCGGTCGGTGGACAAGCCCGTACCGCTGATTACCATGGAGATCATCATCGCCGACGTGCAGCGGAGCAACATCCGCGAAATGGGCATCGGCGGCGGGGTGGGGACCTCGCCCGTGCAGACCTCCGGGACTCTGGGGCCGGGTATCGACATGACCTACAGCGCGGGAGCCGTCAACAACCTGCTGCAACGCATGCAGGGGACGGTGAACCTGGGACGTGTGACGCCGAATTTCTACCTGAGCCTGCAGGCATTGGAGGAAAACGGCACGATCCGCCTGCAGTCCACGCCCAAACTCTCGACGCTCAACGGCCATGAAGCGACCCTCACCAGCGGCGAGACGCAGTACTACAAAGAGGTGCAGAATAACTACTACGGTACGCAGAACCCGATTTCGTCGGAATCCTACCAGTGGAAATCGGTCGATGCGAACCTGTCGATCAAAGTCACGCCCTACGTCTCGACCGACCGGCAGATCACGCTCGAAATCGAATTCGAGCAGACCGAGTTCACGGGCCGCGAGCAGGAGAACGCCCCTCCGGGAACCGCCACGCGCAGTTTCAAGTCGATCGTCAAGGTGCAGAACGAGGAGATGGTGCTGCTCGGCGGATTGGATCGCAACAGCATGGAAAAGTCCTCGCGGGGCATCCCGTTCCTGGCCCGCGTGCCGGTCATCAAATGGTTCTTCGGCAAGGAGAAGCGCAACAAGGTCGAGCGTACGCTCAATGTGTTTATCAAACCCACGGTGATCGAATGAGACTCCTGCCCCGCATACTCGGCCGCATCGCTTTCGTGCGCATGGAATTCACGCCTTCCGACGGATGCCGGACCGATGTATATATATGGCGTCGCGGCGTCGTGGAGCCGGGAGACTGGGCGGCGGCGAAAGGGTGTCTTGCGGCGGTCGTCGTCTGCGGACACGGTGTGGTTACCAAACCCGACGATGCGGAGATGACGGCCCGCGTAAAGGCCGATGCCGGGACTTTCCTGTGGAGTTCGGCGAACGGCCGGACCTCGTTCGTCCGCCGCGACCGGCTGTATGCGGTGGAGGAAGAAATCGCCGTGCGCAATATCGTTCCGGTGCGTGTTTTCTGTGCCGATGCCGCCGGGGATTTCGGGACGGCGGCGGGAGAATTCGTCCGGCAGTTGTACGACGGACTGCGTTGGCGGTCGCTGGTCCGGCTGACGCGTGAATCGTCGGCCGCGGCGCAGACGCTGGTGCGCCGCGCCGCGTTCCCGCTGCTGGGGGCGTTTCTGGCCCTGCTGGCCGCCAACGCCGTCTTTTCGCCGCGGCTGAATGCCCGGCGGCAAATGCTGCAGACTGAGTTTACGGCGCGGGAGCGGACCGCTTCGGGAACGGCTTCGGCGGATGCCCGGCAGCGGAAACTGCTGACGGAATTTTCTGCGGCTCCTGGCGTTTCACGGGCTGTCTTTTGTGACCGTATCGCCCGCGCCGTGCCCGATCGGGTCATGCTGACGGCGTTGGACGTTGAACCTCTGGTCAAACGCTTCGAAGCCGGAAAACCGTTGCAGCGGCTTGAAAACCGGGTCGTCGTCTGCGGCACGGCGCCCGCTGCGGCCGACGTCTCGGCCTTTGTCCAACGACTTGCTCTGACTGGATACAGCGCGATGTGCGGCTTGTGAACTTAGAAAAGGAACGCGACGGCGACCGCCTGTCATTCCGCATCGAGACCGCCTTATGACACTGCCGTACAAATACCGGGGCGTCGTACTGCTGATCCTGCTCGTCCTCGTGCTTCCGTGGGC
>CAKVKI010000171.1 GCA_934754975.1 uncultured Alistipes sp.
GGATGATGCCCATCGAAATCACCTCGTCGCGCAGTTTGCAGAGGTGTTCGTAGCTGGCGGCGAGGGTCTTGTTCTCCTCGGCCGTGCCCTGCACGTTCTTGTAGCTGACGCCCTCCTTGGTGATCTGGGTCTCCATAGCCATCAGGATATGCTTGAACTCATCGCTGTGTACGAATACGCCGGCCGGATAGCCGAACGACTTGCCGCCCATGGCCGCCGCGATCATGCAGATCGACAGATAGGCCGGACTTTGGAACGACGAGCGGCCGCGCAGGTCGATGATGTGCTTGCCGCCCTGAATTACCCGCTGCTGGAGGTCGTGCCAGTCGCCTTCGGGCATTTCATGGCCGATCAGTTCCGAAAGGGGACGTCCGGCGACGAGCGTCGTCGATGCGAAGACGGCCATCTGTTCGCCGTGGCCGCCGTAGGTGCGGCAGTTGCGGATTTCGTCGGGCGAAATCTTGAAATACTTGGCCAGCTCCGAACGCAGGCGCGTGCTGTCCAGCGCGGCGAGGGTCGAAAGCTGCGAGGGGCGGATGCCCGCATAGATCAGCGTCACCAGGCCCGTGATGTCGGCGGGATTGAAAACCACGACCACATGCTTCACATCGGGGCAGTAGGTTTTGATGTCCTTGCCCAGCTGCGCGGCGATCTCCGTATTGCCTTTCAGCAGGTCTTCGCGCGTCATGCCGGCCTTGCGCGCCGCGCCTCCCGACGAAACGACATACGAAGCGTCCGTAAGAGCCTCCTTGATATCGCTCGTCCAGGTGATGTTCACCCCTTCGAACGCGCAGTGATAAAGTTCTTCGGCCACGCCTTCGAGCGCGGGAGCATACGGGTCGTACAGGCAGATGTTCGGCGTAAGGCGCATCATCAGCGCCGTTTGGGCCATGTTCGAGCCGATCATGCCGGCTGCGCCCACGATCGTGAGTTTGTCGTTTGTCAGAAATTCCATAACTGAAACTATTTTAAATTGGGTACGATCCCGTACCCGGGTCTTACTTGCTGAAACGGAACGTAAATTCGTTCCTCGCATCGCGCATCCAAGCGAACTGCCGCGTAGTGGGCGAAATGGCGAACAGGGGCGAGAAAGTCGTCACCTTCACCGTCACGCCGTCGGGCATGAACTCCAGAATACGTATCCAGCCGTCGCCTCCGTTGCCTTCATAACCGCCGCCCATCGACTGCGCGTCGAAGAGCATCTGATGCACGTCCTTTCCGGCGCTGTTTTTATCGGTGCGGAACCCGCAGCCCGAAATGTGGCCGCAGACCACCAGTTCGATATTGGAAGCAGGACGGACAAGTTTCTGCCAGACATCCTCGCCGTTGTTGGCGTCGGGAAGCGGCAGTCCCTTGATTTTTACGATCCTGCCGTTACGCACCAGCGGTTCGTAGCTCGTCACCTTGCAGGGGCCGGAGAGCCGCTGATCCCGGGCATTGAGGTAAGCGTGGGTCATCAGCACGATCCGGTGGCCGGCGTACTCCTCCAGTCCCGCCACCTGCTGCGCCCATTTCATCACCGTATCGCGGGGCGCGAACTCCATATTCAGGAAAAGGTAGTCCTTTCCGTCGGGGGCTTTCAGCTCGAAGGCGCAGTTCTCGACGGCGGGATTCTCGTCCGAATCGAGTCCGAACTGGCAGATCGCCGCCGCGTTGAGCGGGTTGCGGCCGATCGGGAAATATTCGTTCAGGTGCGTGCGCCGCGCGCCGCTGCGGGTATAGGTGTAGTCGTGGTTGCCGGTGGCGACCAGATAGGGCACGCGTCCGTCCAGCACGTCGAACGCATCGGCCATTCCCTGCCATTGGCGCACCGAGGTCAGGTCGCCCGAAAAGCCGTTGCTGATGCGGTCGTTCTGCTCGACCACGTCGCCCACGCAGAGGACCATCTTAACGTTCAGCCGCTCGACATTGTCGGCGATCCACGCCGTCATCAGGCGGGCGATGGGCTGGCTGGCTTCGTTCTTGGCATATCCCTGCAGGTCGGGAATCACCACGACGCTCCACGATTCGGAATTCTCCAGCGCGGGTTGCCGGTATTCCTCCTGCGCCGCAGCGGACAGGCTCCACAGCATGGCGGCCAGCGCCGCGAGGGTCATTGCTCCTCTTCTCATTTTTCGTACCGTTTATTTATCGGGCCGCTGATCATTCGACTTCGCGGCGGTTCCGTAAGGCATGTGTTATGGTCAGTTCATCGACGTATTCCAGCTCGTCGCCGAAGCCGATGCCGCGGGCGATCGAAGTGACCTTCACGCCGGGGAACTGCCGCAGGCGGTTCATCAGGTAGAAGAGCGTCGTCTCGCCCTCGACCGAGGTCGAAATGGCGAGAATCACCTCTTTCACGCCGCCGCGGGCGATGCGTTCGGTCAGCAGGTCGATCTTCAGGTCCGAAGGCGAAATGCCCTGCATCGGCGAAATGACGCCGCCCAGCACGTGGTAAAGGCCCTTGTACTGGTGGGTATTCTCGATCGACAACACGTCGGCGACCTGTTCCACGACGCAGATCGTAGTCCGGTCGCGCTCGTCGTCCAGGCAGATCGGACAAACCTCCTCGTCCGAAAGGTTGTTGCACTCGGCGCAGTATTTCACATCGCGGCGGAAACGGTCGATGCTCTCCGTCATTTCGGCCACCGACTCCCGCTCCATGCGCAGGATGTGGATGGCCAGGCGCAGCGCCGTGCGGCGCCCCACGCCCGGAAGCTTCGACAACTCGCCGACGACGTCCTGTAGTAATTTAGACATCTAGATCGTCTCGATTTTCCGGCACTCCAGCCACCCCTTCTTGCCGTCGGCGATCACCACTTCGCACCAGTCGTCGAGCCGGTTCGTGACCGTCACGACCGTGCCTTCGTGCAGCACGAAAAGGTCGGTGGACGACTTGTCGGGCGAGCTTTTGACCGCCGTCGAAGCCGTCATAATCACGGCCGAGGTGTCGTCGAGCATCTCGCGGCGCTCGCCCAGCGCGAACCACGTCGTCAGCATGCACAGCAAGACGGCGACGACGGTGCCGTAGAACCCGGCCTTGCGCAGCGAAATCCGCTGGGCCAGCAGGTAGACCAGAAACAGCGACAGCGCGCAGGCCAGCAGAACCAGCGAGAGGACGCTCCACGCCGTGCAACTCATCGTGTGGCGGGCCTGGCGCATCCACGTCACGAAGAAGAATTCGGGAATATCCTCGATATTATCCTTCGTGCGGGCTTCGGCGACATTCAGGTTATGGCGGATGTCGTCGTTGCCGGGGGCCAGGCGCAGGGCCCGTTTGTAATAGAGAATGGCCTTGCCGATGCGGTCTTCCTTGAAGTAGGCGTTGGCCAGGTTATAGTAAAGTTTCACGGAGCTTACCCCGCGGGAAAGAATCTCTTCGTAGACTTCGGCGGCCGAATGGAAGTTGCCGTTGATATAGGCCGTATTGGCCATGTCCCACAACTGTTCGGTCGTGGGCCGGGGTGCGGGTTCGGTCTGCTCCGCCGCCGGCTGCGCGAGGCTGTCGGCAGGCTCCTGCGCATAGGATGCCAGACATCCCAGCAGCAATACGAGACAAGCTGAAATTCGTTTTTTCATAGCTGTTTCCTATCGTTTTATCATCGCTTCGATCCGCGAAATGATATCGACGCCCTCGCCGTAGACCTCGGTCATCCGGGTCGATGCGGCCGGCGAATACTGCGCTTCGTCGCACTTGGTGATGATGGCCGTGAAACGCTGCGACTCCTCGGACGAAACGCCGCGTTTGTGCAGCTCCTCGCGGACATTCTCTTTCGTAAGGTTGGCGACCGGGATGTTGAACTTGTCGCTCATATAGCCCCACAGCGCGCGGAGCATCTCCTCGTAGAACGCATGGCGGTTCTGCTCCTCCATATACCGCTTGGCGGCGCGGAAACGCTGCACGGCGACCTTGTTGGCCCGTTTACCCCGCAGCAGGGCCACGTTCTGCGACTCGCGGATCTGCCTGCGCAGTGCGATATAGATCATCGTGAAGAGGATCAGGATGCCGAAAAACAGCACCCAATAAGCCGCGCTGAAGAGGAACGGTTCGCGGACCGAACGCAGCTGCGGACTGCCCAGCTTGATGAAGCGGATATCCTGTCCGAGCATCTTAACCTCCTCCTTCGACATGCCGCGGCCCTGCACCACAAGGGCGTCGCCGCCCCCTTTGGCGTCGGGCGTAATCTCCAGCTCCACGGCCTTCGACTTCAGCGTCATGTACTGCATGCGCGACGGGTCGAAATAGCTGAATTCGACGGGTTCCACCTCGTACGTGCCTTCGGCGCGTGCGATGAAGGGATATTCGAACTGGCGGTAGCCGGAAATACCGGCTGCCGAAGTGTTGATCGACTCGGTGGTCTTGACGTTATATTGCTCGAACGACGCGGGAAGCGTCAGCTTGGGCGCCTGCACGAAGGTGAGGTTGCCCGTGCCGGAGATCTTCACCGTATAGGTCGCCGCGGAATTAGCGGCCAGCCGCTCCTGCGGAAGCACGGCGTCCATCGTGAAACTGCCCACGGCGCCGCTGAAGCTGGCGGGAGCGCCCGCAGGCAGCGGTTTGACGGTGATGTTGATCCGCGGACTCTGCACCTTGCGGGGCACGTTGACGAAGTCGGGACCGCCCCCGAAGAAGGGGTCCGCATTGCGGCGTCCCGGCACCACGACCTGCGCCACGGCCGTCAGTTCGGCCGGCTCGATGACGAGCGTCCCGGCCTGCTGCGGGTAGAGCAGGTACTCTTTGGCCACGAGCGTCTCGTAGACTTTGCCGTTGAACGTCTCGCGCTGACGCCGGGCGTTGTCGGTATTCAGCTCCTGCGCCCAGAACCCGTTGAACGACGGGAACTTCACATCGTTGTAGCCCACCACCGGCGCCCGTTCGTAAAGTTTGAACGTCACGCGCAGCGGCTCGCCCTTGTAGACCGAAGTCCGCGACACGACGGCGCGCAGCAGAATATCGTCTTTGGCGATCTGGTTCTGCGCCGCGACATCCGGAGAAGAATCCTCCCGGCGCTGCGACTGCGCGCCCGCACTGCCTGCACCGGGGGACTTGCCCTCGTTCACGATCTCGATCGGCAGCGGATTGGAACGGTAAGCCGTTCCGTCCACCGTGACTTCGGCCGCTCCGACGGTGACGTTGCCCGCGGCCTGCGGAAGCAGCACGTAGGTGATCGTGTAATTGATGCTTTTGGTCATCGACCCGTTGACGATCTGGATCGACTGGCCCGACGCTTCGGCAGGCCCGGCGATCACATCGAATCCGTCGAACGACGGCGCCTTGAACGTCCCTTTGTCGGGATAGGCGTTGAGCGCGAACTCCACGCGGAACGCTTCGCCGACGGCGACCGTCAGCGGGGAGGTGGCCTCAAAAGTGACCTTCTCGGCAGCCGATGCCGAGAAGATCGCCAGCGCGAAGAGCGCCGTCAGGGATATTTTCGCAATGAAATCTCTCATCGAGCTTTACAATAAAATCTTTCTTCAGATTTTACAACGTAAACTTTTGCCCGTTAGTATATGTACGGGCGGTTTTTTAATGCTTGAAATCGGCAAAAAAATCGTTGCCCTTGTCGTCGACGATGATGAACGCCGGGAAGTTCTCGACGTAAATCTTGCGAACGGCCTCCATGCCCAGTTCGGGGAAGTCCACGACCTCGACCGATTTGATCGAGTTCTTGGCCAGGATAGCCGCCGGACCGCCGATCGAACCGAGATAAAACCCGCCGTGCTTCTTGCAGGCGTCGGTGACCTGCTGTGTGCGGTTGCCCTTGGCCACCATCACCAGCGAACCGCCGTGCGACTGGAACAGCTCCACATAGG
>CAKVKI010000172.1 GCA_934754975.1 uncultured Alistipes sp.
TTTCAGTCGTGCCGAATGCGCAGCTACCACGGCTTTCCGCCCCGCCGGATGCGATACCCATTGACGACAGCCATCAGCGGCGAGACGAAAAAGCAAAGCCACCACCAGCGCCATTGGCCGCAGGCAAGGGAGACGACCAGCAGTACGGCCATAAAAGCCAAGCCGACATATCCCCAGCGGAGTTGTGCGCGGGCCGTTTCAAGCGCCGCGTTCCGACGAATATCGGCGCAGATCCGGTCTATCTCGTCTTTGCTTTTCTCCACAATCAAAAAGCTATTTCAGGGGCGAATCGGGCTCTTTGGACATCACCAGATAGAACATCCTGTCGAGGAAACCCGGTGCGAATTTCTTGACGAAATGGGTGGCGCGGCCCTCGTTCTCCATCAGGCAGAGACGCTTGCGTTTCAGAATACCGCGGGCGACGATCCGGGCGACCTCGTCCGAAGTCATCATTTTCGCCTCGTTGCGCGGGGTTTCGCCCTGCGCCGACCCGTCGGCCTTGAGGGCCGAGAAACGGACGTTCGAAGCCGTGAAACCGGGACAGGCGATCATCACATGCAGTCCCTTTTTGAGGTTCTCGATGCGCAGGGTCTCCAGGAAACCCGTCATGGCGTATTTCGACGCCGAATAACCCGTCCGGCCCGGAAGTCCGTGCAGGCCCGCGACGGACGAGATGCCGACGATGGAACCGTGCGACTGCTGAAGATACGGCAGCGCGAATTTACAGCAATTGACCGTACCCCAGAAATTAACGTCCATCAGGCGGTGAAGCACGCCGAGGTCCACGTCGTCGAAAATGGCACGCATCGAAAGCCCGGCGTTGCAGACCAGCACGTCGATTCCGCCGAACTCGCTCACGGCCGTGGCGACCAGCTCGCGGCACTCTTCGACATTCGACACATCGACGCCGCAGTAGGCGGCCTGCCCGCCTTTGGAGCGGATGTCACCCGCGATGAGCTGCAGTTTCTGCACGCTGCGCGCACCCAGCACGACCCGCGCGCCCTGCGCGGCGAACTCGCGCGCCATCGCTTCGCCGATACCCGACGAAGCGCCCGTCACGATGACGACTTTATCCTTAAAGTTTTTCATATCAATCGTTTATTTCAATTTCCAAAGTATCGTAAGCCATATGCACATGGGGCGGAAGCGTCGGCTCGGTCGCGGCATGCAGGCCGATGTCATGGGACATATGAGTCAGGTAGGCTTCGCGCGGCGCGACGCGTGCGATCAACTCCAGCGCCTCGGCCACATTGAAGTGCGAATAATGCCCGGCGAAACGGAGCGCATTGACCACCAGCACGTCGAGACCGGACAGTTTTTTGACTTCGGCGTCCGCAATGGTCTTGAAGTCGGTCAGGTAGGCCAGCTTTCCGATGCGGAAACCCGTCACCGTAAAGCGTTCCGAATGGTGTCCCGAAACAGGGAGGATTTCGACGCCTTTGACGCTGAAAGGCCGCGTAAGGTCGATCTCGTGCAGTTCGATCTCGGGAACGCCCCGGTACTTGTCCTGCGCGAAGGCGTAGTCGAAGTCCTTGCGCACGACGTCGAGGGTCTGCGGGGCCGCATAAATGTCGATCTGGTGGATCGTCGGCGGATAATCGACGAAATTGAAGGCCCTCACGTCGTCCAGCCCGCCGATATGGTCCTTATGCTCGTGCGTCAGCAGGATGGCGTCGATATGGCGGACGCCGGTGCGGAGCATCTGGCAGCGGAAATCGGGTCCGGCGTCGATGACAATGCGCACGCCCTGCGTCTCGACCATGGCCGAAGTGCGCAGGCGGTCGTCGCGCCGGTCGGACGAGGTGCAGACCCGGCAGCGGCATCCGATGACAGGGACACCCTGCGAGGTGCCCGTTCCCAGAAAGGTGAGTTTCATGCAGACAAAAATAGTAAAAATATGGCGACTGCGCACCGGCATCCGCAAGATTCTCCGCACGGACTTTCGGATACGAACAGGACAACCGGGAAAAGAGAGGCGGAAACCGGACGGGAGACACGCCGGGATCGGATGGGGAACAGCCGGAAACCGGACGGGAGCAGATGAGAGTCGGACGGGAGGGGCGTTCGGGGCGGGAACCGGACAAGGCCGGGCGGGAAGAGTCACCGCAAACAGGCGGAATCCGGACACAGCCGGGCAGGATCGCCGCGGCAACGACACCCCCACCGAACAACCTTCCCCGCGGCAACTAGACAGCCGCCATACAACCTCCTCCGCAGCAACGACACACCCATCGAACAACCTCCTTCCCCCCGCGGCAACCGCCCCGCCCCTACAAATCCCCACGCCCGGAAACGAAAAGCCGCAGGAAAAATCCTGCGGCTTTTTCACCGTGCAAGCCTGCGGACATGCTATCCGCAGATCACAACGTCTGTTCGATATTCCAGACAAAGGCCCGCGAACCCTGCAACTTGGTGGCGGCGTCCATTTCGCGGAACGCTTCCATCAGCGGCGCGACCTTCTCGTCGTCGACGATAGCCATGATCGAGGCGTTCATCGACGGCCACGCATGCGTCCCGTAATGAGGCTCTCCATCCACGGAGCCGCGCCCCTCGGTCAGCGCCCAGCGGGTGAAACCGCGAATGCCCTGTTCTTCGAGAATGGCGTTCACACGGTCGGTAAGCGCCTGATTATAAGACAAAAATACTGCTTTCATAGTTATTGGTTTTAACCGTTCAAACCGTCCCGAAGATCAACTCGCCGCCTGCGGCACGCAGGTTCAGCCCAAGGACGGGTCCCCAATTGCAGGCACGGCCAAAGGCCGTCGATACGACCGGCCGGTCTGCAATGAGGTATGAACGGGTGTTTGTCATGCTGTTAATGCCTGCTTGCCTGATGTTCGGCCGCCAGGCGGGCCAGTTTTTCCTTCTCCCTGCGCTGCGAACGGTTCACGAATACCGAGTAAAGCGCCGGTATGATGAACAGCGTCAGCAGGGTCGAACAGGTCAGACCGCCGATTACGGCGATACCCATCGGCTGCCACGTCTCCGAGCCTGCGCCCGTACCGATCGCCAGCGGCAGCATACCCAGAATGGTTGTGAACGAGGTCATAAGCACGGGACGCAGACGGCTCTTGCCGCCGGCGATCACCGCGTCGAAGACGCCCGAACCGCGCTCGACCAGCAGGTTCATGTAGTCCACCATCACGATACCGTTCTTGGTCACGATGCCCACCAGCATGATGGCGCCGATCAGGGCGATGAGCGACAGCGGCGTGGAGGTCATCCACAGCGCGAGGAACACGCCCGTAAATGCGAACGGAATGGTGAACATGATGATGAACGGGAACAGCAGCGACTCGAACTGCGTGGCCATCACGATATAAACCAGGATAACGATCAATATGAACAGTACGCCCAGATCGCCGAAGGCGTCGCCCTGATCCTCGACCGTACCGCCCACTTCGAGGTCCACGCCGTCGGGGGTGTGGTATTCGGAGATCAGCTTGTCGACCTCGGCCACCACGTCGCCCAGGGCAACGCCGGCACCCAGCGTCGACTGCACCGAGATCACGCGCTGACGGTTCTCGCGTTCGATCATCGGAGCGGCATACTCCTCCTGCACCCGGCCTACCTCCTTGAGTTTCACGGGGCGGCCCTGCGCATTGTAAAGCGTGATGTTCTCCACGCTCTCGATCGAAGTGCGGAACGGCTCGGCATAACGTACGACGATGTCGTACTCGTCGCCGTCCTCGCGGTATTTCGAGGCCACCAGACCGTCGAAGCGGTTCTTCACGGCCTGCGACGCTGTAGCGCTGTTCATCCCGTAGTACGCCAGGCGGTCGCGGTCGAAGACCACGTTGTATTCGGGCCGCAGGTCGTCGCGCGAGAGTTTCACGTCGCGTACGCCTTTCATCCCGCGCATCTTCTCCTTCAGGTCGTTGGCGATGGCGTTGGTAACGTCCATGTCATAACCGAAGACCTTGATATTGACCGTCGCCGAGCCGCTCATGCTGCCCGACATGCCGCCCGGGGTCACCGTATACTGCCGCACCTCGGGAATCCGGTCGAGATCCTCGCGCAGCCGGTCTGAAATAACGTAGATCGAACGATCGCGCTCCCCGACATCCGTCAGGCGCATGTTGTAGTTGATGATATGCGAACCGGTGGTCTGCATCGCGGCGAAAGCGTTGTCCGAGGAGTTGGCTCCGGCCGAAGCCGACACCAGCACGATCTCGGGATAGTTGGCATACATGATGCTGTCGATCTGGCGGGCGATGCGCGCCGTATATTCCACGGCGATATTCTGCTCCAGCTCGACCATCGCCGAAATACGGCTGTTGTCCGAAGGCGGGAAGAACTCGGTCGGCACGCGGGTAATCAGCAGCAGCGAAATCCCGAAGAGCGACATCATCGAAAAGATCGTAATGCGGCGGTGGCGGACCACCCAGTTCAGAGAACGGGCATAGAAATCGTCGAGCCATGCCAGCGCTTTGTCGATCGGCTTGTAGACCACGCCGAGACCCTTGTAGTCGTGTACGCCGCCTTCGAGTTTGAGGAGGTAAGCCGACATCATCGGCGTCAGCGAGATAGCCGCCATCGTCGAGACGCAGACCACGATCGTCACGATCCAGCCCAGCTCGCGGAAGAGAATGCCGGCCATGCCCGGCACCATCGTCAGCGGCAGGAACACCGCGACGACCACCAGCGTGGTGGCGATGACCGACAGCCACACCTCGTTGGTGGCGTAGATGGCGGCCTCCTTGGGACTCGACCCGCGCTCGATATGGGTCGTAATGTTCTCCAGCACCACGATGGCGTCGTCGACGACCATACCGATGGCGATCGAGAGCGACGAGAGCGAAATGATGTTCAGCGTCGATCCCGTGGCGAAGAGGTAGATGAACGAACAGATCAGCGAGACGGGGATCGTCATACAGATGATCAGCGTCGCCCGCCAGCGTCCGAGGAAGATCATCACCACCAGCACCACGAAGATAAAGGCGTAGAGGATCGTCTCGGACAACGAGCCTATGGCGTCGGTAATCTCCTGCGAGCCCTCGAAAATCAGCTCCATCTTCACATCCTTGGGCAGCGTCTTCTGGATTTCGGGCAGGCGGTTCTGAATCTCGTGGACGATGTTCACGGTATTGGCGCCCGACTGCTTCTGGAACATCACGCGCACGCCGAGCTGGCCGTTCACACGTTCGTCCATGGTGAATTTTTCGAGCGTATCGCGGATCTCGGCCACGTCGGAGAGCATCACCGTGCGTCCCCCGGCATTGGAAATCACCACTTTGCGCAGCTCGTCGCTGAGTTTGAACTCGCCGTCGGCCTTGATGTTGAAGGTGTTGTTGCCCACGTCGATCGTACCGCTGGGGATATTGACGTTCTCGGCGGCGATGATCTGTCCCAGCTGCTCGACCGTCAGGTTGTAGGCGTCGAGCTTGGCCGGATCGACATTGATCTGCACCTCGCGTTCGGGGGCACCGATGATCGACACCGCACCCACGCCGTCCACACGGTTCAGGACATTGACCAGCTTGTCGTCGAGCAGTTTGTTCAGGGCCGGATAGCTCTCCTCGGCCGTGACGGCGATCATCATCACGGGGATCATCGAGGTCGAGAACTTGAAGATCGTCGGATAGTCGATGCCGTCGGGCAGCATGGACTGCACACGGCTCACCACGTCGCGGATCTCATTGGCCCCTTCATTGAGGTCGGAGCCGTACTCGAACTCGACGGTGATCATCGACACGTTGTCCTGCGACTTGGAAGTCAGCTTCTTGAGGTTGCTCACCGTATT
>CAKVKI010000173.1 GCA_934754975.1 uncultured Alistipes sp.
CCGACGCCAATGCCATTCCGATCTCGCAGGCCGACGCCGAAGAGTCGATGGACGCCGCCGCCTGCATCGGCTGCGGCGCCTGCGCGGCAACCTGCAAGAACGGCTCGGCAATGCTCTTCGTCGCCGCCCGCGTATCGTCGCTCGCCAAACTGCCGCAGGGCCGTGTGGAGGGTGCGCGCCGCGCCAAGGCGATGGTCGCCAAGATGGACGAACTGGGCTTCGGCAACTGCACCAACACGGGCGCCTGCCAGGCCGAGTGCCCCAAGTCGATTTCGATCGCGCACATCGCGCGGCTGAACCGCGAGTTCCTCTCGGCCAAGTTCGAGGACTAAGATAACAACGGAATGATCCGGAAAATGGCGGGCACTAAGTTCCCGCCATTTTTTATAGCCGTCGATGTGCGCAGGCGCACGACGCAGACAATCCCCAGCCCCTTTAAGAGGCAGGCGTTCGTATAACATATTAACAATCTTGCCGCCCCGTTTCCGGACCTGGCTTTCAGGCAGCGTTCCGGGACCAGAACGGTGGATACTGAAAAAATGCTAATCCCGCTTTTCTTTCGCATAGCCCCGTGACAACGGTATTGTTCTTGCGACGAAGAGCGAAACACCAAAACGGAAAATAACATGGATAAAGTGGAATTTCCAACCGACCGCACCGTCATCTCCACGGAGAACAACGGATTCGCAGGGAGCGAGCGCGACGAAACGCTGATCGACGAGAACCTGCTGGAGACCGAAATCCCGCTCGACGACCGGATTCCGGACGCAGCGCACGAGGATGCAGAGAACGACCGTCCCGTTTACGACGAGGAGGGCTACCGAAACGATCCGGGCGGAGAGTAGTAATAAATACCGGAAGCAATTCCGATATTTCGTCCGCAACAGTGCAGACACCGACCGTACAAAAGCACGGAACCGGCACTGAAAACCGAAAAAAAACGCAGAAGCCGCGCCGGCTTCCGCAGGATTTGCATGTTGCAAAATGCCGCTCATCGGACAGCAACAAGCCTCGTCCATACAACGCCGAATTCCGGCGCAGAGTAGAGAATAAATGCGCCGCGGAATCCGCGGCGCATTTACTTTTCATACCGGCGACTGCCTGAAAAAGCCGCCCCTGTTTCCGAATCCGCGCCTTATTTCGGGCGTATCGACGAAAGGCGGGCGACCTGCCGGAGATCGAACACCCCGAAGATATTCACCACGACCGTCTCCTTTGCGCCGTAAGTTATCATCACCAGTTCCGATTTGACCGACAGCGCGGTTTCGCGGATATAGAACTTCGTGGTCTGCCCGTTTTCCGAGCCGGAAGTGACGGGCTGAAACTTCCGGTCGGCGGCAACGGCGGCCTCGGCATCCCTGACGAACTGCCCGCTATCACCCTCTTTCAGGGCGATGATGCGGATATACTGAATATCCTTCAGCAGTACGGCAAGCCCTTTGTCGCCCCGTTCCGCGGCCTGACGGCTCATCAACTGCATCATCTTCTGCTCCAACTGCACGCTCGTAAATCCGTCGGCGGCGGCATAACGGCTGAAAAAGTCGTTTACAGAATTGCTCTGGGCCGCGGCCAGCTGCGGAAGGAGCAGAATCAAGATCAATAATAGTCGTTTCATGTCCGTTCGTATTTGGTTACATGAGCAGCGAGATGCCGAAACTGAACGTATGACACTCCGGTCCCGCATGCTTTTTGAACAGCGGGGTTACGCCGTAGCTGGCGAAAATACCGATGCCGTAATAGGAAACCGTTCCTCCCACCCCGAACTGATAAGTTCTCAGTCCCGACAGTTCGTACTCCACGCGCGGTTTCTTGTGGAGCGACGTCAGCTCTATTCCGAAATCGGAGTAGGCGATGACCGACGCCTGAAAATGCTTGAACGGCTTGTAGATAAGCCGGAGCGGAATCCCCAGCGACGAAGTGACGAATTTCGATTTGTCGGCGGGTTCGTCCAGCGCTACGGGCAGCAGGCGGCCTTTTTCGTATCCCAGACGAATTCCCGCATCCGCAAGCCGGTAGTTGTCGAAGGCGAACCGCAGATCGGTGGCGAAGTAGAGCGTCCGGCTCTTATTCAGCGCAACCTGCACCTGCATCACCGAGGCGGCGCAATGGACCGAAGCACCCAGTTTCTGATCCAGAAATCCCTTCTCTTCGGGGGCATAGCCGCCGTAATCGACGCCGACGAGCTTTGTAAAGCCGAATTCACCGCTGTTAAAAAAGTAGAGTTTCACACGCCCGGACTTCATTACCAGGTCCGCTTCCGAATCCGTTTCCGCTTCCGGCGCACGGCCCAGCGTCAGCCCGAAACCGGCCACTTCGAGTACCACATTCCCCTCGTTTCCGCCTCCGCGCAGCGCCATCAGGTCGCCGCCCATCGCATCGAGCCGCCGCAGGGAGTCGATCCCGAGCGAATCGCGGTCCATGGTTTCGATGGTATATTCACGCCCGGCACGCCGGTCGGCCAATGCCCGGTCGGCACTCTGCGCGGCGAGCAACTGCGGAAGGAGCAGAATCAGAATCAACAATAATCGTTTCATAATCGACAGGTATTAGATTGCAATCAAAGCATGAGTCCTACACCGAACGAGAAGGCATGGCAGTCGGGGCCCATATTCTGTTTAAACAGCGGAGTCACGCCGTAACGGGTGAAGAAACCGAAACCGCGATAACTAACACTGATACCGACCCCGAACTGATAGGCCCGGAACCCCGACAGGCTGTTTTTCTCCTTCGGTTTCTTATAAATCGCATCGGCTCCCAAGAGAAAATCGGAATAAGCGACGGCCGTAATCTGGAGATGCTTCACCGGACTGTAAGTCAGCCGGACGGGAATGCCGAGCGAGGAGGTGACGGCTTTCGATTTGCCGGCGGGTTCGTCCAGCGTAACCGGAACGATACGTCCTCCGTCGTTGCCGAGCGTGATCGTATTATCGGAGAGCCTGTAATTATCGAGCGTGTACTGCAGGCCGAGACCGAGGCTGAGCGACCGGCTCCGGTTGAGCGCCAGCCGAATCTGCACCGCAGAGAAACTGAAGTGGAACGAAGGCCCCAGCCGCTGATCCAGAAAACCTTTTTCCCCGGACGCATACCCCGAATAATCGACGCCGACCAATTGCGTGAATCCCAATTCGACACTGCTGAACGCGTTGAACCAGACCCGGGGCTTTTTCAGCTCCATTTGCTGCATCGGCGTATGTCCCAGCGTAAGCCCGAAACCCGCCACTTCGAGAATCATGTTGCCGTCCCTGCCGCCGTCGTGCAGCCGGATCAGGTCGCTGTCCATCGTATCGATCCGCCGGAGCGTATCGATCCCCGTCGAATCGCGGTTCACGGTCTCGATGGCCACCGGTTTGCCGTCGGCCCGGTGGAAACAGGCGGAATCGGCCTTCTGCGGCGGGCAGGTTTCCTGCGCAGGCGCAAGCGAGACGAACAGCTGCGCAGCAGCAGGCGAAATTACCAGCAGGAGCAGCGCTCCCGTACAAACAAACAGTTTTTTCATGTCAGTATCGTTTTATTCGTTTATTATCAGTTCATCCACCATACGGACCTGGTCGTTGAAATCCGAAAGTCCCTGCAGATAAACCGTCGCCTGCATGGCTACCTCCTTGTCGTAAATCGCCACTCCGTCGATGTAACAATAGGGTTTGCGCAGATATTCGGCATAGAAAAACAAGCCGAGGGCCACCATCGCGGCGGCGGCCACGCCCCAGAGGGGGCGCAGTTTCCGGCCGATCCCCGCCCCGCGTCCGGCCGCGGAGCGCGTTTCATAGCGGCGCATCCCTTCCGCCGGACGGACAGACGGACAGGCTCCCGCTTTGCCCTCTCCGGGATACCGCTCTTCGGCCAAAGCGTCCAATCCGCCGAACATCGTCCGCGCATAACGCAGGGATGCGGGAATCTCATCCACATATCGGAAATAGTCGCGCAGTTCGCGCTCCTCGGCCTCGGTCGTCTGTGCGTCGAAATAGCGCTCCAGCAGCCGCTCAATTCTTTCGTCCTGCTCTTTCATCGTCCATCATTTTTTTCAGTATCTCTCTCAATCCGTTACGGGCGCGGGAGAGGATTACGCGCACCTGCGCTTCGTCGCACGCCGCTATTTCGGCGATTTCGCGGGTCGGATACCCCTCGATATCCTTCAGGTGAAGCACCTCGCGCTGCCGTTCGGGGAGTCCGGCCATCGCCCGGCGCACCAGATCACGCGCCTCCCAGCCCTCCGCATCGCCCGTGGTCGAACGTTCGGCCCACCCCGCGACCGCATTGTCGCGCCGCTCACCGGCCTGCCGCCGGCGAAACCGGTCATAACAGCAGTTCCGCACGGCTACCATCACGAAGGAAGCGACATCGCGGCAGCCGTCGAGCCGGTCGCGCTCCCTCCACAGCCGCTCCAACAGGTCGTGCGTCACATCTTCCGCTTCGTCGGCGCAGAGCAGCAGACTCTGCGCGTAGCGGAACATACGATCGCGCAACGGCACGACATATCGGGTAAATTCGAATTCCTTCATTGTATCTGTAAGACGAAACTGACGGGCTAAACGCAACATCGAATCATCAAATATCGCAATTTTTTCCCGCAACACCTCCTTTCTTCCGCAGCAACCGGTGATTCTATATTATAGGTATCTGAAAAAAAATCGCATTTTTTGAAAAAAATATAGTACTTTGTATTGCATAATACTAAAAACTGTATTATATTTGCAATACCAAAGTAGTAGTAACCCGGAAATATTAACCCTAAATCAGCTTCTACGACTATGAAAGAGACAGTAAATGTAAACATCGGTTCGCAGGCCTTCACCCTCGACGAGGACGCCTACCGCGTACTGAGAAACTATCTCGAAGATATCCGCAGCCGCCTGCCCGAATACGACACCGAGACCATGGGCGACATCGAATCGCGCATCGCCGAGATTTTCCGCGAGATCGTCTCTTCTCCGATGCGGGTCATCACCCTCGATACGGTCCGCGAGACCATGAACCGCATGGGATCGCCCTCCGACTTCGGTGAACGCCGCGGCAGCGCCCCGCAGGAGGAACAGTCCGAACCGGAACCCCGCAAACTGTTCCGCTCGCGCACGGACCGTTCGATCGCCGGCATCTGCGGCGGACTGGCCGAGTTTTTCCATGTCGATGCGACCGTCCTGCGCCTCATCACCCTGTTCCTGATACTTTTCGGCGGCCTTTCGATCTGGGCCTACATCATCCTCTGGATCGTCATCCCGGAAGAACCCGCCCGCAAATTCAATATTCACAACAAAAACCGATAAAACCATGACAACGAACAACACCAAGAGACTGTTCCGTACTCCCGACGGCATCATCGCAGGCGTCTGCGGCGGACTGGCCGAATTCTTCGGTCTCGACGTATCGCTCATACGCATCGCAACACTGATTCTCATACTTTTCGGCGGCCTTTCGATCTGGGTCTACATCATCCTCTGGCTGATCGTGCCGAAGGCTCCGAAGAGATTAACCGAATAGCGCAATGGCTGAAGACAACGTAAAAGCGCAGATGCGCAAAGGAATTCTGGAGTACTGCATCCTCGCCATTCTATCCCGCGAAGATTCATACGCTCCGAAGATCATCGCCGAACTCAAGCAGGCCGAGATGATCGTAGTCGAGGGTACGCTCTACCCGATCCTCACGCGGCAGAAGAACGCAGGGCTTCTGACCTACCGCTGGGAAGAGTCGCCGCAGGGACCGCCCCGCAAGTATTACAC
>CAKVKI010000174.1 GCA_934754975.1 uncultured Alistipes sp.
GCCAGCTGGGCATCTTCCTGCCGCTGATCGCCGTGAACTGCGCCATCATGGGCGGTTCGCTCTTCATGCAGCAGAAAGTCGATGCGCTGGAGCTGACTTCGCTCTGGCAGTCGATCGTCTACGGTCTGGGCTCGGGTCTGGGCTGGTGGCTGGCTATCGTGATGATGGCCGCGATCCGCGAGAAGACGACTTACTCGCAGATTCCGGCCGCACTCAAAGGTCCGGGTATCGCGTTTATCATCACCGGTCTGATGGGTATCGCCTTCATGATCTTCTCGGGTATTCAGTTCTAACCTTAAAAGAGATTCGGAAAAAATGGAATTGACTATTATAGTTGCAATCATTGCCTTTCTGGTGGTAACCCTCGCTCTGGTGGGATTGCTTCTCTTCGCAAAGGCTAAACTGACCTCGTCGGGCGAAGTGACGATCGACATCAACGACGGCGAGAAGGTCATCACGGCCGAGAGCGGTTCGACGCTGCTTTCGACGCTGGCCAACAACAAGGTATTTCTGCCTTCGGCCTGCGGCGGCGGCGGTTCGTGCGGCATGTGCAAATGCCAGGTGCTCGAAGGCGGCGGCGACATCCTGCCGACCGAAACCGGTTTCATCCCGCGCAAGCTGGCCAAGGACCACTGGCGCCTGGGCTGTCAGGTCAAGGTGAAGGAAAACCTCAAGATCAAGGTCCCCGAAGCCGTACTCGGCGTCAAGAAGTGGGAGTGCACGGTGGTCTCGAACCGCAATATCTCGACTTTCCTCAAGGAATTCGTCGTCAAGCTGCCCGAAGGCGAGAACCTCAAGTTCCGCAGCGGCGGTTACATCCAGATCGACATCCCGAAGTACGATGCGATCAAGTTCTCGGACATGGATGTCGAAGAGACTTACCGCGCCGACTGGGACAAGTTCAAGATGTGGGATCTGGTTACGACCAACCCCGAAGATACGTTCCGCGCCTACTCGATGGCCAACCATCCGGCCGAGGGCAATATCATCATGCTCAACATCCGTATCGCCACACCGCCGTTCGACAAGGCGACGGGAGGCTTTATGAAGGTGAACCCGGGTATCTGCTCGTCGTATGTCTTCTCGCGCAAGCCGGGCGACAAAATCACGATTTCGGGTCCTTACGGCGAATTCTTCCTGCCGGACAACCTGCCCGATACGCAGGAGCTGATCTTCATCGGCGGCGGCGCCGGCATGGCGCCCATGCGCAGCCACCTGATGCACCTGTTCAAGACCGAAAAGACCAAGCGTCCCGTTTCGTTCTGGTACGGCGCGCGTGCGCTGAAGGAGGTTCCCTATCTCGACGAGTTCCACGCCATCGAGAAGGATTTCCCCAATTTCTCGTTCAATCTGGCGCTCGACCGTCCCGATCCCGAAGCGGACGCCGCAGGCGTGAAGTACACGCCGGGCTTCGTCCACAACGTGCTGTACGAGAATTACCTGAAGAACCATCAGGCTCCCGAGGACTGCATTTACCTGATGTGCGGGCCTCCGATGATGATCGCTTCGGTGGTGAAGATGCTCGACAGCCTCGGCGTGCCGCCCGAGAATATTCTCTACGACAACTTCGGCTCATAATGAGCGCAACGGCCTGACGGTATTGCCGCAGGCGGATAAAAAAGGGAGACGGAAGCCTGAATTCAGGCTTCCGTCTCCCTTTTGATGTGCCGCCGATTAAAACCGGGAGCTGATTTTTATGTTCCGGCCGATCCTGCCGCCGATCCTGCCGCCATTTGGCGTCATTTGCCGCTGTCTGCCGCCATTATGCCGCCGCATGAATTATTGCTTTTTGAAAGTGCCTATGTCCAGCATGTCGCCGTGGACGTTCTCTATTCTCACGACGATCCGCCTGCGTACCTGGGTGCTTAAGCCATAGTCGGCAAAGATGTCGGCGTAAACCATTACGGGCATGACTTCGCCCTGTGTGCGGTTTGCGAAGTTGTTGATACTGATTTTGTACTCGCCTGCGGATGCGTTGCGTATTTTATACTCTTCGGGACCGAAGCCGTCGGTGAAGTCTTGGGAGCAGTTTCCCCCGTTCATGGTCCGCCTGTGGGCGTAATAGCATACTTCTCCGTTCGGCTCTTTCACATGGAGGTCGATGTCGCAGTTGTCCGTTCCCCACGATATCACGACCCGGTTGTCTATCGGCATCGCATAGATAAGGCGCTTGTCGATTTTTGAAAGGTCCAGCTCTGTCTTGTGACGTGCGACGAGCGAATTCAGCTCTGCGAACACCACCGGTTTGATCTCGTCGAAACGCCTCCATCTTCTGGTGAGGATGGAATTGAACGTGTCCAGCGCTCTCTGGTACTGCGAATCGTATTCCAGCGCCAGCGCCAGGTCGCGCAGTGGCTGCGGATGCTCCGGCCGGAGTGCCGCCAGGTACTCAAAAGCCCTGACCGCTTCGGGCGTCATCTGATATTCTACCAGTTTCTGGCCGTAATTCTGCACCATCTGCGAATCCTGGTTGGTTATCTCGACAATGTTGCCCAGGACCTGCTCCGCCAAGGGTTTCATCCCTTTTTTCAGCAGCAGGTCCGCCACGTCGATATAGAACATCGGCTGATACAGATAGCCCTCCCTGAGCATCAGATAAGTTTCGTAAAGCTTGTCCTGCGGAGCTTTTTCGAGTATCTTGAGGTATGGTTCGTCGGGGGTGTACGGATTGAGTTCGATGCTGTTTTGTTTGACGGAATTGCCGTCCGCTCCGGAATCTCCGTTGCCGACCATCTTGCTCGCTTCAGCCGAATCGGAGACTATGTAGAATACTTCGGTCTCTTCTACCTCTTCGGCTTCGACCGGCGGTATGATTATATCAGCGATTTCAGCATCATCACTAACCTGCAGTATGAAATCCGCCACATTCCGGGGGATATCCATAGGCTGGGGAATATCTGTAGGCGATAGCTTATCCTGCGCTTTTTTCTTGTCGAATTTCGTATTCCACCAGTCGATTACGCCTTGGTAATAAGTGTTGAAATCGTCGGCTACGATGCTGTCGGGCATGATATCCCGTTTTTCGGCCTGCGCTTTGGATCTTTGGTGTACGCCGAGCTGCCGGAAGTATTCGTGGGTTTGCAGCTCCTTCGGGGGCGTAATTTCATATTGCACATAATCGCCGATATCTTCGAGGACCAGAAGCGAGGTGTACTTCGTCACCACTCCGGCTTCGGTGGCCAGTTGTACGATCCGGGCCTTGTTTTTCGCCTCGCCCTCCGCCGCCAGCCGTTTTATTTTCTGCGCCGCCAGCAGCCGCTCGAACGGAAACGGCGTCTGCGGATTAAGTTCGTAAGCCCTGCTTTCGGCGCCGGATAATACGACGGAGAGGTTGTTCCCGCTCCCTGCCGCATCTCCGCCGGCCGCAATTTCAAAGGTTTTTCCATCCGTCAGCTCTACCGACAACCGAATCGCTTTTCCCGATATTTTTCCGCAGATCGCATGAATGTCATCTATTATATCCCCTTTTTCTACTGAAATATCGACGATGCGGCCCTCTGTCGCTTTTATGTTTTTTATCTTGACGACATTGCTGCAGGCTTTGCTTACGGCATCTTCGATTTTGCTGGTGTTCAAATCTATATGTCTGGCTCCAAGTGCTTTGAGCGCTTCGAAATCGCAGATGCTGCCTGACGTGACAGCCACCGTATTGGCATCCAGTTTCGCCGCTTTCTCGCCCAGCGACGACACTCCGTCCGAGAACAGCAGTATATTGCCGTCGCCGTTTTTCAGGGAAGCCAATGCGCTTATGTCGCTCCGTCCGTCGTATACGGTCGCTTTTATGCGTTCTGTCAGCTCTTCGGACGATCGGATATCCATGGGCGCCGATAACTTATTGTTATACGTGTAAAGTTTTATCGACGACGGGACGGCGCTTGCAAGATAAGCTTCCAGAAAAGCGATCTCCCGTTCTTTATCCCTGTTCAGCCCTGAGAGCGAATTATCCCAGACGACCGTGAGCGGCCTGCCGACATTCCTGCCTTTAAATCCTGTCTTCGGCAGTACGGCATAGAACCAGGATTCTTCTGCCGATGCCGGTCCCGTGAGGCTCTCGACGGTCGAAGAGCGCGGTATGGTGAATACCAACGGCTTGTCGTAGGTGAAATTTTTCTTTTCCACCGCCGCGCTGTACCTGTCGGCGCCTTTGCTGAATGTAAAATTGTCCAGAGATCCCGCTTTTACCTCCGGTTTTACAAAATCCTTATACACATCCACACCGAGCGAAAATGTTTCATACCGGGCATCCACTCCTCCCGTAAGCGAATAGACATATTCATTACCGGATATGGGCAGTTGCTGCTGCGTTACGATTATCGTCCTGCGCGAGCCGCGGGCCGGCACGGGATATATCCTCAGCCGGTAATTATTTCCTTCGACCTTCTCGACCAATCCCGGATCTACGCGTCTGTTTACGATCTCTTCGAACGTCTCGCGTGCCTTGTCCTTATCTACCACGACGGCGCGGCGCATCCTGCCGTCGATGTCGAGGTAATAGTCCACCACCTCTTCGTCCGGCGACATCGGCAGCGTAAGCCGGTACTCCATATCCCGTCCGTTGGGGTTGCAGACGGTCATTTCATAGCGTGTAAATGCCAGCGAACCGATCACTTCAACATTTACCGACAAATTTTGTACGGTCACTTTCTTCTCCGTTTGTGCCATTGTATTATTATTAAACAGGATAATCGCTGAAAGGGCTGCTGCGGCCTTGATAAAGTATCTCATAATCGGTATGTATTAAATTTAACGGGCAGATAGCGACATGCGGTCTGGGGCTGATAACCGGATCCGGCTTATTTTTGCAGGTTCCGTAAACAAATATAGCAAAATAGCCCGCTCTTCAAAAATTATCGCTCTTTTTTTTGTGGAGGAGCTGTGTGCCGCCGGGGATTTTTTGTGCCGCAAATGATCCTTTCGCGGGGACGGATTTTCGGGAATTTTAGTATATTTGTAATAACAACCGATTACCAATTTAAAATCAAATTTTATTGAAATGAACATTCCTTCCATTTTCTGGATCGTTCCCCTTGCCGCGATTATCGCCCTGATACTGGCCTGGGCGTTTTACCGTGCGATGAAGCGTGAGGACGAAGGTACGCCGCGCATGCGCGAAATCGCCGAGCATGTGCGCAAGGGCGCTATGGCCTACCTGCGCCAGCAGTATAAGGTCGTCGCCATCGTGTTCGTCGTGCTGGCGCTGTTTTTCGCCTATCTGGCCTATGGCGCCGGGGTGCAGAATCCGTGGGTGCCCTTCGCCTTCCTGACGGGCGGATTCTTCTCGGGCCTGGCCGGCTTTTTCGGCATGAAGACCGCGACCTACGCTTCGGCGCGTACGGCCAACGCCGCCCGCCAGTCGCTCGACCGCGGCCTGAAAGTCGCTTTCCGCAGCGGCGCGGTGATGGGGCTGGTCGTAGTGGGGCTGGGCCTGCTCGACATTTCGTTCTGGTACGTCATCCTCGAATATTTCGTCGATGTCACCGGACCGCAGAAACTCGTCGTCATCACGACCACCATGCTGACCTTCGGCATGGGCGCTTCGACGCAGGCGCTCTTCGCGCGCGTCGGCGGCGGCATCTATACCAAGGCGGCCGACGTGGGCGCCGACCTCGTGGGCAAGGTCGAAGCGGGAATTCCCGAAGACGACCCGCGCAATCCCGCGACCATCGCCGACAATGTGGGCGACAACGTGGGCGACGTGGCCGGCATGGGCG
>CAKVKI010000175.1 GCA_934754975.1 uncultured Alistipes sp.
CTGATACTGCACAACATCCCCAACATTCAGGCTTCGTGGCTCACCGTAGGCAAAGCTACGGCGCAGGCGGCCCTGCACAGCGGGGCTAACGACATGGGGTCGATCATGATCGAAGAGCGAGTCGTGTCGTCGGCCGGAGCCGACAACCGTTTCGACGCCGAAGGTATTCAGACCGCCATCCGCGAAGCGGGCTTTACCCCGCGCCTGCGGGACCAGCTCTACCGGATGCGGGAATATGCGCCGCAAACCGAGGCGCCTGCGACACAGCGTTAAGACGCCTAACGGCGCATCATGCCGGAGTGTCCAAACCTGCCGCGGTGCAGAAAACACCATCGCAACGGCAGCAGTTGCATTCTTATACGGCCACGGCCGCAAAATAGCGGCCGTCTCCGGTATGTGCGCGCAGAATTTTAAGTCGCCGAAAAACGCGTCCCGTGTAATGCTCCCCTGCAAAGCGAATCTACGCCTACTAACGACGCGGCCACAGAATTGAGTCGCCGTAAAACGAGTCCCGCCGTAACGCACGCCTGCAAAACGAGTCGCCGCAAAACGTACACACTGCAAAGAAAAAGGAGATGCCGAAAAGCATCTCCTTTTTCATAATCCACGTCTCCGGACACGGAGCCAAAGTCCCGCAGAACGCCATAGGGCCAAGCGCAGGAAAAGGGTTGAAAAATCCCGCCCCGCTATTCGATCACGGCCGCCCAGCCGCCGTTGCGGACCATATCCACCTTCACGACGGTCGAAGCATCCACCTTACGCACCCGTTTCTTATAGTCCGTGGCCTGCAAATCGGCGTTCACCCCATCCTCGAACGAAGTCATCGTAAAAGTACGGCCCGCAGGCAGGAAGTCGAGCGCGATTTCGGTCGTATAGGGCCGGTCGTTCGTAATGCCGCCGACGTACCACTTGTCGCCCTTGCGGCGCGCCACGACGACCTCCCGGCCGCATACGGCGCGCAGGACGCGCAGGCTGTCCCACGTAGTGGGAACCGAGGCGAGAAACTCCGTGCAGGGATGCTCGCGGCGGTAAAGCACCGGATTGTCGGCGAGCATCTGCAGCGGGCTTTCGAAAACCACATAGAGCGCCATCTGGTAGGCGCGCGTACCCGTCCCCATCGGATTGGCCCCCGTCGAACGGTTGTCCTCAGGCTGCGCCGAGAACATCGAACCGGGCGTGAAATCCATCGGTCCGACGGCATTGCGGATAAAGGGCAGCCAGTTACTGTTCTCAGGCGTACAGCGGGCTCCCTGCTCCATGCCGAGTACGCCTTCGTAGGTGAGCAGGTTGGGATAGGTGCGGTAAAGCCCCTTGGGCGTATAGGAACCGTGCATATCGACGAAAAGGCGGTGCCGGGCGGCGCACTTCATCACCCGTTCGTAATAGCCGACCATCCACTGGTCGCTGCGGTCCATGAAGTCGATCTTCACACCGGGAATCCCCCACTCCTCGAGCGTCGCGAAGAGCCGGTCCATATCCTTCTCGACCGCAAGCCACGTCAGCCACAGCACGATCTGCACATTGCGTTCCCGGCCGTAAGCGATCAGCTCCGGCAGGTCGAGATCGGGATTGGTATGGAAGACATCGGTCGTCGAAGCCGACCAACCCTCATCCATGATGATGTAGGGAATACCGTACTGGGCGGCGAAGTCGATGTAGTAACGGTAGGATTCGGTATTGCGCCCGGCCCGGAAATCGACGCCCGTCAGGCGCATGCCGTTCCACCAGTCCCAGCTGACCAGCCCCGGTTTCACCCACTCCCAATCGGCGTCGGACGCAGGTTCGGCGAGCAGCCAGACCAGTTCGTTCTCGATCAGGGCGGCATCCTTTTCCGCAACGACCGCCACGCGCCACGGGAAGGTGCGCGTTCCTTGGGTGCGGGCGATATAGAGTTCTTCGGCGACAATTTCCAGATTGCGGTCGCCGGCCGGAGCGTATTCCTGCGGCACATGCGGAAACAGCGATTCGAAGCCGCCCGCGCCGTCGCCCCGGACGAACATGCAGGGGTAGTCGCGCACGTCGGATTCGGCGAGCAGGACTTTTTTGCCCCCGGGCATGCCGACCAGCACGGGCAGGTAGCTCATACGGTCCGCCGAATCGTATTCCGCGGTCGCCACACGGGTATAAGGCTCCTCGTACATCGACCGGAAGCCGTCCACCCCGGAAAGCCACGCTTCGCTCCCGGCGGGGAATCCCAGCCGGCACTCCTCGCCCATGACCTCGACCCGGCCCGGAAGCGACGTCACGAAACGGTAGGCCGCGCCGTCGTCGAACAGCCGGAACTCCACGGCGTAATCGCCCGCGAAATTGAGCCGCACGGCGTTGTAGCGGTTACGCACCGAAGCGTTCTTGGTCGGATTGCGCCGTTCGAGCATCTCGTCGGCCGACGAGCGCTTCACGCTGCGCAGGCGGGGCTGTTCGCCCAGCGTCCTGTCGGCAAGCGTCAGCGACAGCGTACAGTTTTCCAATATCTTGTCCTCCCCCGACCAAAGGTCGTAGGTGATCCGGTCCGAGACATCGACCGCAAGGCGGAGATTTCCGCCGGGCGACGCGGCCTCGACGGTTTTGGCTTCGGCGGCGCCGGCCAGCGTCAGCGCACACAACAGCGTAAAGAATCGTTTCATCATCATTCGGGATTAGCAGAGCGTTGCAAAAAAGAGGGCCGCAGCCAGACCGCGACCCTCCGGAAATCAACCTATTTAACCTCTATCGAATTCAGCAGGTCGGTTTTGCCCTCGTTCACCAGCTTGAGAATCAGCTCGCCGAACAGCGTATTCTGCCATGCGAACCACGAGCGGGTGAAGTTCGCGGGATCGTTCACGTTGAACGACTCGTGCATGAAGCCCGTTCCGGCGTCGGTGGTCATCAGCATCTCGACGCAGCGTTTGATCTCGGCGTCGTCCTGCGACGTGAAAGCCTTCATCATAATGCTCATCGGCCAGGCCATGTCGTAACCGATATGCGGACCGCCGATGCCCTCGCCCGCCGTACCGCGGAAGAAGTAGGGATTCGACTCGCTCCATACGAAGCGGCGCGTATTGCGGTAGATCGGGTCGTTCACGTCCATATCGCCCAGGTAAGGCATCGCCAGCAGGCTCGGCACGTTGGCGTCGTCCATCAGGAAGCGGTTGCCGAAACCGTCCACCTCGAATGCGTAGATCGTGCCGAATTCGGGATGGTTGTAGGTCGCATATTTCTTGAGCGCGGTCTCGACCTCGGCGGCCAATGCAGTACACTCGGCGGCCAATGCGGGTTCATTGTTCACCTTGGTCAGAATCTCGGCGGCTTTGCGCAGCGAAGTCACGGCGAAGAAGTTCGAAGGTACGAGGAACAGGAACGTCGTGGCGTCGTCCGAAGGACGGAACACCGAAGCGATCAGCCCCACGGGATTCACCGGATTGCCCATGCCCATGTTGCAGACCGTGTCGAGCTGACGGTCGGTCACGCGCATGAAGGTATAGGGACCGACGCCCTCCTTGCGCTGCTGCTCGCGGAAAGTCTTCAGGATATTTTTAATGGCCGCCATCCAATGTTCGTCGAAAACCGAAGCGTCGCCCGTCGTCAGCCAGTACTGGTAAGCCAGTCGCAGCGGATAGCAGAGCGAGTCGATCTCCCACTTGCGCTCGTGAAGTTCGGGGCGCATCTGGGTCTGGTCGCTCATCCACTGGTGGTCGGGATTCGGATCGTAGGGATCGAGGAAGGCGTTGGCGTAGGGATCGAGTTCGATGCACTTGAACTGGCGGCGGATAACACCGGCCAGCATGCTGCGCAGGTGTTCGTCCTTATTGGCCAGCTGGAGATAGGGCCACACCTGCGCACCCGAGTCGCGGAGCCACATGGCATGGATCGTATCGTCCTTGCCGTTGGCGTCCTTGCGGGCGCGGACCGTCGTGTCGAGCGTATTGGGGAAACAGTTCTCGAACATCCACGCCAGTTTGGCGTTGGTCAGCACGCCTTTGATGCGGGCGATCTCCTGTTCCACGGCTTCCGAGCGGAACAGGCGTTCGGCCTCGGCGGGACGGTTCGTCGCGGCATATGCAGCCGGAGTTTGCGCTTTGGTCTTTTTCCCGGGCTTGGCCATACGCGTGTTGTCGGCAGGCATCGGAGCTGCGGCTTCGCGCGCAGCGGGCTGCGGGGCTTCGGCGGGAGCGGAGAGGCTCACCGTACGGGCCGAGACACCCTCTGCGGCGCACACCACGGCGGCCGCAAGGCAGATGTTACGGATTTTCTTCATTTTCATTTTGTTGCAATGTGTAAGTTGAGTATGGTTATTTTGTTTGGTCCAGTTTCACGCCGCTCATGCGTCCGTACATTTCGGCCATGGCGCCCTGCGTCAGCAGCCATTTCTCGGACTGCTTGTCCGTTCCCGTAAAGTCGGTCTCGAACAGCCCCTGCGCATCGCGGGCATGGTCCCACGCATAGTCGAGACTGCGCTGTACGTCGCCGAGGTAAGCCGCATTGCCGTCGATAGCGTAAAGTTCGGCCAGTCCGCGCACCATCACCGCCGAGAACCACACGTTGCCCTTGTTGATGATGCGGAAAGTCTCGCCGCCTTCGGGCGTAAACTCCCCGAAGAAGCGGTCGTAGCAGGCCGCCGCCGTACGCTGGGCGTCTTTCAGGTAGCTTTCGTCGCCCGTCGCCTTGCAGAGCAGCGCCCCGGCCTGCACCATCTGTCCGCTGTTGTAGGCGAACTTCGCGCGGCCGATATTGCCGTCGAGACCGATGTTGTCGAAATAGAGGCCGTCTTCGGGATCGAGCAGGTGTTCCTTGGTCCAAGCGTAGAGCGCCCTACCCTGCGCGAGATAACGTTCGTCGCCCGTGGCGGCGTAGAGTTTCAGCGCGTAGACCGTACCGGGAGCGTTCGAGCAGGTATTCTTCGAATGTTTCTGCTGTTCGCACCAGTAGATGCCGCCGCCCAGCACGTCGTCCGTGCCGCTCTCGATGAATTTCCAGATCATCTCGGCTTCGGCGAGGTACTTTTTGTCGCCCGTGGCTTCGTAGATATCGCAGAAGTCGATGCCCAGCCAGACGTTGTCGTCGTAAAAGCGGTCCGAAGCGGGAGCCGTATTGATATAGGAGGCGTAAGCCGCGGGCATGCGCGTCGTGTCGAGGTATTCGGCCAGCCCCGGCAGTACGCGCCCGTCGAGTACGCTGCGGTACGACGCATCGGCTTCGAGGATCGTATTCACGGCCGAGAGGGTTCCCGAGAAGGGCCAGAGGTAGGAATAGGGATTGGGACGCGCCTGATCCGCCGAAGCGAGGTAGCTCGCCGTATAATCCGTATTGAAAGGATAGTTCTCGCGCAGCAGGCGGTTTTCGGCCACGCCGTAATGCGCGTATATCGAATCGAGCGTCGCACGGGCGCGGTCGAGATTGCGGGCGTCGCACGCCGCGCCGCCGTTGTTGCAGCAGGCCGCGAAAGCAGATGCGGCAAAAGCCATAATAAGCAGTTTCTTCATCGTTTATCGGTTATTTCGTGGGATACAAAGTGGTGTAGCGGACTTTCCGGACGCCGAGCGCCCGGTCGATTCCTTCGACGACCAGCGGTTCCATCCGCGTATAGCCGTAAAGGGTCGGATGACAGCCGTCGCCCGAAAACTCTTCGGACAATCCGCCGCTGCCGTCGTCGAACGCTCCGTAATAATTTACATAGGGAATCTCCTGCTCCGCAG
>CAKVKI010000176.1 GCA_934754975.1 uncultured Alistipes sp.
CCAACAACCCCAACAAGGTGCTGGTGGACCGCATCGAACTGGTCAACGGCATCAAGCGCGTGGCCGTCTGCTCGAACCCGACCACCAACCTGATCCGCATGGACATCGGCGACAACAGGATCAACCTCACGGCACAGGATATCGACTTCTCGGTGTCGGCCAACGAGACGATTTCGTGCAGCTACGACGGCGAAGCGATTTCGATCGGCTTCAAATCGACGTTCCTCGTCGAGATACTCTCGAACATGGACACGCCGACCGTAGTGGTGGAACTGGCCGACTCGACCCGCGCCGGCGTCTTCAAACCCATTTACGACGACAAGCAGACCAGCGCAACGCTCATGCTGCTCATGCCGATGATGATCAACGCATAACGGCCCCTCAAATGAAGTTAAACCTCAAACGCCCGATCATTTTCTTCGACCTCGAAACAACCGGCGTGGACACCGCCAAAGACCGTATCGTCGAGATTTCGATGGCCAAGATCATGCCCGACGGCGAAGAGATCGTCAAAACCCGCAAGATCAATCCGGAAATGCATATTCCGGAAGAGGCCACCGCCATCCACGGCATTACGGACGAGGACGTCAAGGATTGTCCGACTTTCGCGCAGGTCGCCAAGTCGCTCGAACAGTTCATCCGCGGCTGCGATTTCGGCGGTTTCAATTCGAACCGCTTCGACCTGCCGGTGCTGGTCGAAGAGTTTCTGCGGGCGGGAGTGGACGTGGACTTCAAACGCCGCAAATTCATTGACGTGCAGAACATCTTCCACAAGAAGGAGCAGCGGACGCTGGTCGCGGCCTACAAGTTCTACTGCGACAAGAACCTGGAAGACGCCCATTCGGCCGAAGCCGACACGCTGGCCACCTACGAGGTACTCAAAGCCCAGTTGGAACGTTATCCCGACCTGGAAAACGACATCGACAAGCTGGCCGAGTTCTCGACCCGCGCCGAAACGGCCGACTATGCCGGACGCATCCTCTTCAACGAGAAAGGCGAGGAGGTCTTCGGATTCGGCAAGTACAAGGGCCGCAGCGTGGAGGAGGTCTTCCGTATGGAACCTAGTTATTACGCATGGATGATGAACGGCGATTTTCCGCTCTACACCAAAAAGGTCATCACCGAAATCCGCATGCGCGAAAAACTGAAATGACGATGAAGCGACTTTGTGCGACAGTTTTACTGCTCCTGTGGAGCGTGTGCGCCTTTGCGGTGCAAAAGTCGGGAACGATAGTCTATATCAACGGCTCGAAATTCTACATTCACACGGTACAGCCCGGCGAGACGCTTTACGGACTCTCGAAAGCGTACGAGGTGGGCGAGAAGGTGATTCTTCAGCACAATCCGGCGGCAAACGACGGGCTGAAAGCGGGGGAGACCGTCAAGATTCCCTTCGTGACCGCCGTTCCCGAGCCCAAGTCGGAGCGCAAACTGCGCAAAACGTTCGATTCCCATACCGTCGCGCAGGGCGAAACCCTGTACGGCATTTCGCGCAAATACGAAATTCCGATCCAGACCGTCATCGAGGACAATCCGAGTCTCGACCCGACCAACCTGCGGCTCGGGGAACGTATCCTGATCCGCAAGAAGCAGATCGGCACCGAAGATGAAGCCGGAACGAAAGAACAGTGGGAAGCCTACCGCAATACGCTCAACAGCGTCGCAGAAGAGGGTTATGCCTATCATATGGTGAAACCGGGCGAGACGTTCTATTCGCTGTCGCGCCGCTTCGGAATCACCGAAGAGCAGCTCGGCGCGCTCAACGGAGGGCTGAAGCCCGCCGACCTGAAGGCCGGGGCCATCATCAAGGTTCCGGGGTCTCCCGAAGAGCTGGCCGCCCAGGGACAGCAGCCTGCCGACACCCTGCGCGCGGACTCCATTCCGGACCTCTTCGCCGACGCCAAGGTGAAGGAGATCGAATTCCGCGCCCTGCGCCGCAGTGCGACGCTCAACGTCGCCCTGATGCTGCCGATCGCCGTCGACGGCGACGCCAATTCCAATTACCTGGAGTTCTATCAGGGATTCCTGCTCGGACTGGACAGCGTGAAGACCAAATACGGCTATTCGGTAAACGTCGGCCTGTATAACACGGCCCGCGATGCGGAGAAAATCCGTGAAATCACCCAGAGCGACGCTTTCCGCAACACCGACCTGATTATCGGCCCGGTCTATGAAGAGGGGCTTTATCCGGTCATCCAGTTCGCCGAGGAGTACAACGTGCCCGTCGTTTCGCCGCTGGCCAACATTACGGGCCTGAACAGCGACGTGCTGTTCCAGATGGCGCCCGACCCGGCGCACAAATGGGAAAAAGTGGCCGACCTGGTAAACGGAGACAAGCAGGTTACGCTGATCTACACCGAAAGTGCGGACAAGGAGTTCGAGAAGGAGATACTGACGCTGCTCGGCGATTCGGACTATAAGAAGCACACCTATAAATATGTTCATCCGTCGGCCCGCACGAACAGCAATTCGGGCGACCTGACGCCGCTGCTGGACAACGGCGCCGACAACGTATTCATCATCATGGCCGACAACGAAGTGGACGTGGACCGTATTCTGGCCGCCATCGCTTCAGCCGATACGAGCATATCGAGCCGCGGCCGCACGCCGTCCAAGTTCGTCGTGCTGGGCAATATCCGCTGGAACCGCATGAACAACATCGACCGCACGATGTTCTTCAAAGACCGCGTGATTTTCATCTCGACCTACCACGCCAAGCGCGACTCGCAGACGATCCTCGACTTCGACAGCGCCTACATCCGCTCATTCGGTTCACTGCCCACGCTCTTTTCGTACCGCGGCTACGACGCGGCGGTGATCTTCTGCCCCGCGATGTACAACGACATCGAGTACGACATGGAAGGCCGGAGCTATACGCCGCTACAGACCTCCTATCTCTTCGGACAGGGCGAACAGCGCCACAACCACATCAACCGCAGCTGGACGAGAGTCAACTACAACAGCGACTTTACGATAACTATCGAATAGCGAGATTATGGCATCTTTGACAAACGCAATACCCGAAAAAACCATCGAGCGCCTGAGCGAATACCGCCGTACGCTGCTGGCCAGCCACAAGCAGGGAATCACGCATATCTTCTCGCACGTTCTGGCGGGCATCCACGGCATCACTGCCGTGCAGGTCCGCCGCGACCTGATGCTGATCGGCTTTTCGAGCGACACGAAGAAAGGGTACGACGTGCAGGTGCTTATCGAATACATCAGCAAGATCCTCGACAGCCCTTCGCAGATGAACATCGCCGTGCTGGGTATGGGACACCTAGGACAGGCGATCACCAAATATTTCAACGGCAAAGGTCTCAAGTTGAAAATTACAGCCGCGTTCGACGTCGATCCCGGCAAAGTCGGCAAAACCATCGACGGCATCCCGTGTTATCACATGGATACGTTCGAAGAGGTCGTCGAGGACAAAGACATCAGCATCGTGATCGTCTCTTCGCCGACGCAGGTGGCGCCGAGCCTGGTCGTTCCGATCATCAACGCCGGAATACAGGGAGTGCTGAATTTCACCTCCACGCCGCTGAATTTCCCGCAGGGCATCGTCGTCGAAAATTACGACATCACCACGCTGCTCGAAAAGGTCGCCTATTTCGTCAAGGAGAACGAGGAGAAAAACAGCAGTAATTCCTAAAAAAGAGCGGCAGGAGAGAGGGCAATGAGGGTTTTTCACGGTTTCGAATCGCTTCCGCACTTCATCCATCCGGCGGTGACCGTCGGATCGTACGACGGCCTGCACAGCGGCCACCTGGAACTGCTGCGCACCGTGACCGCCGCGGCCCGCGCGCAGGGCGGCGAAAGCATCGTGTTCACCTTCGAGCCGCATCCCCGCATCACGCTCGGCAAAGCCGACGGACTGCGTCTGCTGACGACGCTCGAAGAGAAAATCTACCTGCTCGAACGGCTGGGTATCGACAATCTGGTCGTCATCCCCTTCGACAAGACATTCAGCCAATTGGCTCCCGACCAGTTCGTCCGCGACTGCTTGGTAGGCTATACCGGAGCCGAAACGCTCGTCGTAGGCTTCGACCACCGTTTCGGGCACGACAAGCAGGGAAGCTACGATTACCTGGACAGCCACGGGTTCGGCCTGCGGGTGATAGAGGTTCCCGAATGTGACGTGGACGCCGAAAAAGTAAGTTCCACAGTGATCCGGCGGCTGGTCGAAAAAGGCGAAATGGCGCGCGCCGCACGTCTGCTGGCGCACCCCTATCTGATAATCGGCCGGGCGCAGCGAAATCGCATCCGGATCGACGAACCGATGAAACTCCTGCCCCCTCCGGGCGAATACGATGTACATATCGACGGCAAACCGGCCCGCCTTACGGCCGACGCCGCACAGGAACTGATAACCCGCGACGGCCTGTCCGAAGGGCGCGTCGTCATAACATTTTAAACCATGCTGAGTTACGACTGTCAAATAAGGGTTTGGTACAAGCATACCGACCAGATGGCGATCTGCCACCACTCGAATTATATCTGTTATTACGAAGCCGCGCGCAGCGAACTGCTCCGCTGGCTGGGAATGTCTTTCGCCGAGGTCGAGAAGCGGGGTATCATGATGCCGATCCTGGAAGTGCAGTCCAAATACCACCGTCCGGCCTATTACGACGAACTGCTCACCGTACGTATCATGCTGAAAGATCTGCCTACGGCCCGCATCAACTTCTTCTACGAAATCTACAACGAAAAGGGCGACCTGCTCAATACGGGCATGACGCAGCTGGGCTTCATCCACAGCGACACGCGCCGCCCGTGCCGCGTTCCCGACTGGTTCCTGCAGCTGGTCGCCGACAAGTGGACAGAGGAGTAGAAGCGGCAGCGACACTTCCGATGGTTCTCACGACAGAAAGGCTCCGGATCGTCCCGCTGACGCTGCCCCGGTTGAAATTATGGGTAAGTGACGCGGCGGCCCTGGAGCAGGAACTCGGATGCCGCAACGCCGCGGCGCTGATGTCCGACGAATTCGGGCGGATCGTTACGGGGCAGTACGCCGCCGCGCTGAGCGACCGGGACAACCTCCTTTTCTATACTTTCTGGCTGCTTATAACCCGTACGGACGGCAAGGCGACAGGTTCAGCCTGTTTCAAGGGCGGGCCGAACGCCGCCGGCGAGGTGGAAATCGGATACGGGCTGGAAAAAACCTTCGAGAAACAGGGCTATATGACGGAAGCGGTCCGTGAGTTATGCAAATGGGCGCTGGCGCAGCCGGACGTCCGGCATATCATCGCCGAAACGGATGCGGAAAACGGCGCATCTCAGCGCCTACTGCAAAGAACCGGATTCCGGCAATACAGATCCGGGGCGACGCAGTGGTGGAGACTCTAGCGGGCTCCCGCATATACGATATACGACGAAGCCTGCCCGGAATCCCGGCGCAGGCTTCGCTTACAGATAGAGTAAGAGCGTCCGGTTAGGTTAGGTTAGGTTAGGTTAGGTTCCGCCGCCGTAAATAGAAAATCATCCTTTATAGGGCGCGACGATCGCGTCGAAAAAAGGGACCGCACCCAAACGATGCGGTCCCTTTTGTCCGGAAAACAAGATCCGTCTATTTTTCGATCAGCGAAATCGAACGCTGGATAAAGTCCGTCAGGTTCTTGCCCTTGAGCATGCCGTTGGTCAGCAG
>CAKVKI010000177.1 GCA_934754975.1 uncultured Alistipes sp.
GGGCAAAATCACCAAGACCTCGCCTTACGGCACGGTCGAGAAGCCGTTCAACCCCGGCGAACTGGTGATCGGCGCCAAAGGCACGTTCTTCGCCAGGTCGATCGACATGGAGTTGGGACTTTCGAAGGAGTGCATGGTGGCCGCCGCGATGCACAAAGGCATGTCGGTAGTCGAAGTCCTGCAGAACTGCGTAATTTTCAACGACAAGACCCACGGTGAATTCGCCGCGGACAAAGCCACGCGCGCGGAACGCACCGTGACGCTGCGCCACGGCGAGAAGATGCTGTTCGGAGCCAACAAGGAGAAAGGACTCGTCTTCGAGGAGATGAAACTGAAGGTCGTGACCGTCGGTCAGGACGGCTACACGCTGGACGACGTGCTGACGCACGACGCCCACCAGCGCGACACGACGCTCCATTCGATGCTGGCGGCGATGAAATCGCCCGACTACCCCGTCGCCCTGGGTGTGATCCGGGCCGTCGAGGACGCCACGGTCTACGACCGCGAAGTCGCCCGGCAGGTCGAGGAGGTCAAAGCCCAGAGCAAAATCCACTCGATGGACGAGCTGCTGCACTCGGGCGCGACCTGGGAAATCGAATAACGGGAGGGACCGTTCAACTCCCGGCCATAACATAAATAAAGAAGCAATCCGGCGCTGTGAAAAGTGCCGGATTGCTTTTGTCGTTCGGGAGAGATCAATAAACGCCGGAAGAGCGGCGCACGATGTTCTCCAAGAGACGCTGCATGCTGGCGATGACCGGGCTGCCGGCCATGGCGTACTCTTCGCCCAGCAGCTTCATCTGCGGAAAAGCCGCCCACACGCTGCCGCCGGCGTCTTCCCAGACGGCGATCTTCAGCGGCAGTTCGATGGCGATGCTGGGATTCTCCTGCATCAGCTTCGTGCCGACTTTGGGCGAACCGAAGACCACGACCTTGGTAGGTTTGAGTTCCAGACCGACCTCTTCAGCGTTCCTGGCATGGTCGAAGCGCGCGAAGACGGGAATGCCAAGCGTTTTGAGCTGCGCTTCGATACGGTCCATCGTCTCATCGACGCTGAATTGGCTCTCGTAGGTGTAGAGCAGGTTGTCGTCGGTTCCGGTGCCCAGTTTGTCGCTGTCGAAAGCCGCCGCGATACGCCGGGCCAGGTTGGTCAGGTCCACCCCTTCCTTATTGGCCATCAGCGTTACGCACACCAGTTCCGAGGGGTCGGTAAAGCGGCTCAGGAAGACGGAGTGTCCCGGAACATCGCCCTTGATGTCCATCAGGCCGCGGTGGGCATAGAACTGCCACCCCGCCATGGCCGGGACCACCCGCCCGTTGCCGAGCGTCGTGGGACCGTAGATCAGCGCCCGGTTCTCGGGTTTGGCGATCAGCACGCCGCCGGCCAGTCCGATATCCCAATGGCTGATGTTCTCGGCCGAAGCCCACACGTCGGAGAATCCTTTCAGCGAAGGCCCGACGGGAGCCGCCGCAACGAGCTGTCCGTCTCGCTCGACGTATCCGGTTGTGGTCTCGGCCGGATTGATATAGGCGGGATCGTGCTTGAAAAGTTCGTGCCGGTGATTCGACGCGGCCGTGTTTTCCTGTTTCAGGGCAGGCAGCTCCTCACCGAAGAAAGTCTGGTGCAGGCCCAGCAGTTCGATCTGGTTCTTCCGGACGAAGTCGTGGTACGACATGCCCGAAGCCTTTTCGACGACCTCGGCCAGCAGCAGGAAGTTCGTAGCGCTCTGCTTCACGTCGGTTCCGGGCCTGAAATCGAGGGGCTGCGAAGCAACCGATTCGATCAGTTGGCGGGGCGTATGGGAAGCCGAAATATCGAATCCTTCGACACTGCGGTAGTCGGGAATTCCGGCGCTGTGCTGCAACAGCTGACGGACGGTGATCCCTTTCCATGCTTCAGGCACTCCCTTTACGTATTTCGCCACGTCGTCGTCGAGCCCCAGTTTGCCGCGCTCGTAGAGCTGCATGACCGCCACGGCCGTGAAGCCCTGCGAAACAGGCCCGGCGGGCCAGAGCGTTTTGACCGCCGCGAGGCGCCCCTCGCCGATATCGGTCACGCCGTAGCCCACGACGCGGGGAATATAAGGAGCCTGAACGATAGCCAGCGTCATGCCGGGAATCCCCTCCTGTTCCATAAATTCATAGATCATCCGGTCGATCGACCTGCCCAGATAGGCTACCCGGACATTTCCGCGTCCCTGCTGCGGAAGCTGGCTTTCGTATTTCATCGTGTTGGTTTTATTTTGAGCCGGCAGTGTCGCCACCGTCAGCAAAATTATGGCGGCTAAAAAGTATCTCTTCATGTCGTTTGTTTTGGGGCCGTGCGCTGGTTTATTTTTTCAGAAGCGTGGCGTCGATGATCTGCCGCATCTGGGCGATGTCCATGGCTCCGTTGGCGTGTTTCGGTTCGCCGTTCACCGGGATAAACAGAAAGGTCGGAATACTGCGCACATGGAACATCGCTGCAAGCCGCTTTTCCTTGTCCACGTCCACTTTATATATGCGGATTTTACCGGCATATTCTTCGGCCAAAGTCTCCATAACCGGCTCCATCATCTTGCAGGGGCCGCACCAGGTGGCATAAAAATCTATCACGGCGGGCAGGTCGCCCTCGTATTTCCATTCCGGATTGGCCCGGAAGTCGTAGATCTGTTTCTGGAATTCCGCTGTCGTCAGTTCGATTGCTTTCATAGACTGTTGTTTTTTAGTTTCCGAAGGTTGCTGCGCCGAAGCTGCAATGCCGAGCATCAGTGCAACTGCCGTTCCGATCATGGTTTTCTGAATAGTTTTCATGGCATCGATTTAATTTGATAGTGCAAAGATCGGGGATTTTGTGCGCCCCGGCGATGGCCAAACCGCCGAATGAGTTGGCGATATTTCCTGCGGCGCATCCGCCGACGGCTCCGAATGCGGCTTCACAGCGGATTTTCCGGTAAAAATTCATTTCCTGCGATTTTTTCCGAACGCAAATTGCAGAAATAAAAAAATCCGATTATCTTTGTACCCGCAATGGGGGATTAGCTCAGTTGGCTAGAGCGCTTGCATGGCATGCAAGAGGTCACGAGTTCGACTCTCGTATTCTCCACCATTCAAAAAACCTCGAAATACGGCCCTCAAAGGCATATAGAGGAGATTTCAGGAGAGATCATCGGAAGATGGTCTCTCTTTCTTTTTCAAAATGGAGTGGAAATTTCGCCATTTTTCGTATACTTGTTTTACGATTGTTTTACGAAAACGGGTGAAACTCTGCCATCATCTAAAGATTTACATCTTTGATGATTATCACCGGAAAGACGGAAAATATGAAGCTTCCATTCGGAGCGGTCATCGCCGAAGGGAGTACCGATATAGCTTCATTGCTCTTTCAGGCCCCGGTTCACTGTAAAGACTGTCTTTGACTCCACCAACAATTGCGTCATATCCAATGCGTAAATGCATTGGATATGACGCATGCAGCGACACTATGACAGATGCTATTCAGAAGGGAGAATCCCTAAATCCATTAATTATAAATAATAATGCAACCAATATTGCAAATATTCCCCTCCATAAGTTACAGCCGTATTGAATGGAGTCAATATGGTATTGAAACGGCAGGCCTGAAAAACCTGCCGTTCCCATTTTACCCGGAAAGATTATGTTTTAATACCAATCATTTTGTATGAATAGCTTTCAGTATCTGGCTTTTTCATTTTATTAGACTAAGTCTTTGCTTTTGATGTATGTCGACATTCAGTGTACAGTGGTGTCAGTAAATGCGGATGTATATGTCAGCAAATATTTTGCAACATGATCATGCCCCGCATTTATCGCTAATGCCAACGGCAAATTACCTTTATCCGTCTTGATATGCAAATCGGCACCATATTGAACGAGTAGTTTTACAAGATCAAGATTACCCATAAAACAGGCCGGGTGTATCGGTGCATTATTCGTATTATCCGTTAAATTGACATCAGCACCCAAGGTCAGTAATTGTTTACTAACGGGATAATCCTCCAGCATTGCCGCCAACAACAATGGCGTCACCCCTTCATTGGTCCGGGCATTCAAAAGTCTCAAGGTTTCAGGTCTGTATTTCAGTAAAATATCAAAACGGTCAGGAATACCCGAATAAACTATACTGTGAAAAACAGATTCCCCTTCGTCATTTGCAGCAAAGACATCCGCCCCCCTTTGCAACAAATACCGATACACTTCGCTCCCGGCATCGCTTATAGCATAAAGGAGAAGCGTGTCATTATCGCAGTCCTTAAACCGGTAATCAATGTCGAATTCAGCCTCATGCTCTTTCAGCCACACAACGTCATTCGTAGTCAAAGCATCTTTCAGAGACTCTTCCACATCATTTTCCATAGTCTTCATTTATCTCTTCTTTCGTTCTGTCTTTAACTATCTTATCTTTTGCATCATGCGCACGCCGTCGTGCGTTTTTGCCTTTGGCTTTTTCTAACTCCTTAGCCTTGTATTTAGCGTATTCTTCAGATGCAGGTTGATTTTTACGCATCTCCTTTCCTTGCTTGCGCGCCGCTTTCTTGCGATTAATCTTCTCATTGGATTTTTCACCATAATTATAGCCATTCGATTTATTTACAGCGGCATTTGCCATTATCACAGTACCGCCCGCAGCGATGAGTTTACCTCCGGCAACGGTAATTCCTCCGGTTGCCGCCATAGCGGCGCCTTCCGGCGCCCCGACCACCGTTAATGCTGTCGTTCCCCCGGCTAAAGTCAGTGCCATGCCGCTCCCGACGCCCAGTTCACCGCCTATAAGCATTCCTGCTCCCGTGACTACCGCTGCATTATCTACAGCTTCCAATGTGTCGTTATAATCCGACGGATCGTTGGGTGTGTAGGCATTACGCCAGTTTGTCGTACCAGGAACAACATTAGTCATTACACCAATGACTCCTCCCATAAGTTTATCTACCCAATCAGCACCATCGGCATCAGCGTAACGCAACGGATTATTGTCACACAAAGTATAAGGACTGAGGGCATAATATTTTTCAGCTTTCGGATCAGTATTAAACCACCTCCCGATTCTGGAATCGAACATACGGGCTCCGTAATCGAGATACGGCAAATCCCCGACGGCCTGCTGTTCTTTGCCGTTATATTTATAGCGATTGCCGGACAATACACAGTCCGGATTCGAGTGTCTCAATCCCAAAGGATAATAATCGTTCTGCTCGACCGGAGTTCCGGAACCGTTTATTACAACCCGCACGCTTCCCAGATGATCCGTAATAAAATAATTGGGTTCATAATTCGTCATCTCTCCTGAAATGGACACCATAATCCGTCCGCCACCGAAAGCCACGCTCTCAAGGGTTTTCACACCGTCCCGTATCCTGTATACTAAAGAACCTATGTAGTCCAATCCGTCACTGCCGCTGCCGTCCCGGACTCCGATTTTCGTTCCGTCGGCGAGGTAAGTGTACTGCGCGAGCAGATTGTCGTCCTGACTACGGACTTCGCTGATCAAATTTAGGTAATTATAAGTTAATTTCAAAGAGTTCAGTCCATCGCGGGTCATATTTCCGTTTGCATCGTATTCATATACATATTCCGTCGAGCCGTTGCAAAGAGCGGCAAGGTGATTTCCCGAATAGGAATAGGTA
>CAKVKI010000178.1 GCA_934754975.1 uncultured Alistipes sp.
GTGTAAGGCGGCAGTTGGGGGAAAGTGCAGGTATCGCTCACCACATTGGCGCAGACCACCTCGAAATCCATGCTGTCGATCATGCGGCCCAGAAACGCCTGCCCGTGGTCGAACTCATGGTTGCCGAGCGTCGCCACGTCATACCCCAGTTCGTTCATCAGGGCGATCATCGGCATCCCGGGCGTGGAAGCCATATCGACGAAAGCATTGCCCGTCCAGCGGTCGCCGGCATCGACCAGCACCACCAGCTGCGCGGTGTCGCGGCAGGCTTCGACGGCCGTCGCCAGACGCGGAAAGTGCTGGATTTTGGCATGCATGTCGTTCGTCGACAGCAAAACAAGGGTCCGCTCGCGGGGAGCGCAGGCCGCAGCGACCGCCGCAAAGACGATCAGAACCGTGCGGAGTATTCTTTCCATAATATCGTTTTTGAGTTTGTCAAAGTTACAAATAATTCATATCTTTACACTTCATTTAGCAGAAAAAACTTATGGCCGACACCATCAAAGTCATATGCGACAACCTCGGCGGTCCGATCCGCGTGGCGATGGGCACCCCGCTTTCCGAAGTGGCCGCGCAGCTGACGCCGGGACGGTATCCGTTCCTTGCGGCGTTCGTAAACAACCGCATCAAGGAACTCAACTACAAAATATACACTCCGGTAACGGTCCGCTTCGTGGACATCGCCTCTTTCGCGGGCATCCGCGTCTACCAGCGCACCTCGTGGTTCATTCTCCAGAAGGCCGCGCGCAGCCTGTTTCCGGGGCATACGCTCCACATCCGCCATTCGATGGGCCAGAGCGGGTTCTACTGCGAACTCGAAGGACTCGACGAATTTACCCACGAACAGGCCGCGGCGCTCGAAGCGCACATGCGCGAACTGGTGGCGCAGGACCTGCCGATCAACCGCACGAAAGTACTCACGAGCGAAGTTCGTGCCATCTACGCAGAACAGGGCTTCGACGACAAAGTCGCCCTGCTCAACACCCGTCCGCGCCTCTACAGCGAACTTTACACGCTGGGCGGCACGGCCGGCTACTTCTACGGCGCACTGGCCCCCTCGACGGGTTATATCGACCGCTTCTGCATCGAACCCTACTACAAAGGCTTCTATCTGGCCCTGCCCCTGAGGACTGCCCCCGACCTGCTCAACAAGAACGTCCAGCAGGAAAAAATGTTCGGCATCTTCCAGGAGTACCAGTCGTGGGTCCGGATCATGGGCGTCCCCACCGTAGGCGACGTCAATTCGAAGGCGCTCGCGGGCGACGCCGGCGCCATGATAAAACTGGCCGAAGCGTTCCACGAACGCAAATTCGCATGGGTGGCCGACACCATCTACGACGCCAACCTCTCGCGCGGCGTACGCATCGTGCTGATTTCCGGCCCCTCGTCGAGCGGCAAAACCACCTCGGCCAAACGGCTGGGCATCCAGCTGGGCGTGCTGGGACTGAAACCCGTACTGATCTCGCTCGACGACTACTTCGTGGAGCGCGAAAAGACCCCCAAAGACGCCAACGGCGAGTATGACTACGAAGCGCTCGAAGCCATCGACCTCGAACTCTTCAACGACCACCTTCGCCGCCTGATGCGCGGCGAGAGCGTCGATATCCCGCGCTACAACTTCATCACCGGCCGCCGCATGCAGCACAACGACCCGCTGACGCTCGACGAACGGTCGATCCTGATCGTCGAGGGCATCCACGGGCTCAATCCCCGCCTCACGCCGGGCGTTCCCGAAGAGCAGAAGTTCCGCATCTACATCTCCTGCTTCACGTCGGTGGCCATGGACAACCTGTCGCGCATCGCCACCACCGACAACCGCCTGCTGCGCCGCCTGACGCGCGACTACCGCCAGCGGGGCGCCGACGCGCTGGCCACGCTTTCGCGCTGGAGTTCGGTCCGGCGCGGCGAGGAGAAGCACATCTTCCCCTATCAGGAGAATGCCGACGTCATGCTCAACTCGTCGCTTTTCTACGAAATTTCGGTCCTGCGCCCCTTCGCCGAGAAGATTCTCCGCGAAGTCTCCGACACGGTGCCCGAATACGACGAAGCGCGCCGCATGCTGAAGTTCCTCGACAACTTCATACCCATTCCGCCCGACGAAATCCCGCCCACCTCGATCCTGCGCGAATTCATCGGCGGCAGCAGTTTCCAATATTAACCCATGAACAGCAAACTCCTGATCCCCCTGACAGTCCTGCCGCTGTCGGCACACGCTGCGCCGCAGGCGCCGAAACGGCCCAACATCATCCTCTTTATGGTGGACGATATGGGCTGGCAGGACACCTCCGTGCCGTTCTGGAGCGAACCGACTCCCTACAACCGGCTTTTCGAAACCCCGAACATGGAGCGTCTCGCGGCAAAAGGCACGCTCTTCACCCAGGCCTATGCCTCGAGCATCAGTTCGCCGTCGCGGTGCAGCCTGCTGACCGGGTCCAACGCCGCCCGTCACCGCGTAACCAACTGGACGCTCGAACGCGGCAAAACGACCGACGCCGAAAGCGGCCTGATTGAGGTGCCGGATTGGAATTACAACGGCATACAGCCCGCGGCAGGCATCGAAAACACCTATCCGGCCACCTCCTTCGTCAATATTCTGGAGCAAAACGGCTACCACACGATCCACTGCGGCAAAGCGCATTTCGGCGCGATCGACACCCCGGGCGCAGATCCCCACGTCTTCGGATTCGACGTCAATATCGCCGGTCATGCGGCCGGAGGTCCGGCCAGCTACCTGAGCGAGGAGAATTTCGGCAACCGTCCCGGAGGCGCGCCCCAGTCGCTCTTCGCCATTCCCGGACTCGAAAAATACTGGAACAGCGGCACGTTTCTCTCCGAAGCGCTGACGCTCGAAGCGGTCGGCGCGCTCGACAAGGCGAAAAAATACGGACAGCCTTTTTTCCTCTACATGTCGCACTACGCCGTACACGTACCGATCGACCGCGATCCCCGCTTTTTCGGCAAGTACAAAGCCCGCGGCATGAGCGACCGGGAAGCGGCCTACGCCGCGTTGGTCGAAGGCATGGACAAAAGTCTGGGCGATTTGCTGGACTGGCTCGACGCCAACGGCGAGGCGGACAACACGATCGTGATTTTCATGAGCGACAACGGCGGATTGGCAGCCAGCCCCGGCTGGCGCGACGGCGAACCGCACACACAGAACGCACCGCTGAGCAGCGGCAAGGGTTCCGCCCGCGAAGGGGGCATCCGCGAACCGATGATCGTCTGCTGGCCCGGCGTGACCGCGGGCGGAGAAAGATGCGACCGATATGTCATTATCGAAGATTTCTTTCCTTCGATCCTCGAAATGGCGGGCATCCGCAAATACGATACGGTGCAGCCTGTCGACGGAATTTCGTTCGTACCGCTGCTCACCGGCAAAAGCGACCCTTCGCGCGGACGCAGCCTCTACTGGAACTGCCCCAACCTCTGGGGACCCGACGGACCGGGTATCGGCCCGACCTGCACGATCCGCCGCGGCGACTGGAAACTGATTTATTATTATGCCGACGGCCGCAAAGAGCTTTTCGACATCCGCGCCGACATCGGCGAACGGCACAACCTGGCTGGGGAGCAGCCTGCCCGTGTAGAGGAACTTTCACGGCGGCTCGGGCGCTACCTGCGCCGGACAAAGGCCCAGCGCCCCGCATTCAAAGCCACCGGCAAACCCTGCCCGTGGCCCGACGAAATCCGAAAAACAGATAACTAACAATATAACGCAATGTTCGACAAATTTTCCGAACGCCATATCGGCGTCAGCAACGAAAAGGACCTCAAAGCCATGCTCGAAACGATCGGCGTCAAGTCGGTCGCGGAGCTGATCTCGCAAGTCATCCCGCAGTCCATCCGGCTCAAGAAGCCGCTTGCGCTGCCCGCCGAGGGTATGAGCGAATACGAATTCGCAGGCCATATCCGCGCGCTGGCCGAGCGCAACCGCTGCCTGCGGTCGTTTATCGGCATGGGGTATTACCCCTGCGCGGTCCCCGCCGCCGTCACGCGCAACGTCTTCGAGAATCCCGCGTGGTACACCTCCTATACGCCCTATCAGGCCGAGATTTCACAGGGCCGCCTCGAAGCGCTGCTGAACTTCCAGACCGCCGTGATCTCGCTCACGGGCATGGAGATCGGCAACTGCTCGCTGCTCGACGAAGGCACCGCCGCCGCCGAAGCGATGGGGATGATGTTCGCCCTGCGCTCGCGCGAAGCCGTCAAGGAGGGCCGCAACCAGCTCTTCGTCGACCGGAACATCTTCCCGCAGACGCTCGACGTGCTGCTCACCCGCAGCGAACCCTTCGGCATCGAACTGATTATCGACGAATACGACGAATACAGTTTCACGGGCAAGGAGTTCGGCGCCATCGTCCAGTATCCGGCCGCCAACGGCGCCGTCCGCGACTACTCGGACTTCACGGCCGCCGCCCACGCCAAAGGCGTGCTGGTCACGGCCGCCGCCGACCTGCTGGCCCTGGCGCTTTTGAAAGCGCCCGGCGAATGGGGCGCCGACATCGCCGTCGGCTCGACCCAGCGTCTGGGCACCCCGATGGGGCTGGGCGGCCCGGGCGCAGGTTACATGACCACACGCGAAGCCTTCAAGCGCAACATGCCGGGCCGCATCATCGGCGTCTCGGTGGACCGTCTGGGCAACCGGGCGCTGCGCATGGCGCTCCAGATGCGCGAACAGCACATCAAGCGCGAACGCGCCACGTCGAACATCTGCACCGCCTCGGCGCTGATGGCCTCGATGGTGGGCTTCTACTGCGTCTACAACGGTCCCGAAGGGCTGAAGCGCGCCGCCGACACGGCCCATCTGGCCGCCGCGACCGTAGCCAGAGCGCTCGAAGCGATGGACTACAAACTCGCCGCAACGGCTTATTTCGACACGCTCGAAGTCGCCGCCGAAGCCGCCGTCGTACAGTCGCTGGCGCTCGAAAGCGGCATCAACTTCTTCTACCCGACCGAAGGTTCGGTGCGCATGTCGTTCGACGAAGTCACGACTCCGGAGGAGATCGCCGAGGTCATCCGCATCTTCGCCGCCGCCAAAGGCAAGAAAGCCAAGGCCGTAAAGCCTGTCACCGAAAGCAACGTCCCGGCCGACCTGCGCCGCCGATCGGCCTACCTGACCGAACCGGTCTTCAACGCCTACCGTTCGGAAAGCGCCCTTATGCGCTACATCAAACAGCTGGAACTGCGCGACATATCGCTGGCCAATTCGATGATCTCTTTAGGTTCATGCACCATGAAGCTCAACGCCGCAGCGCTCATGCAGCCCCTCTCGCTGTCCGGCTTCCAGAACATGCACCCCTTCGCCCCGGCGGATCAGGCAGAAGGTTACATGCAGTTAATCACGGAGCTGGAAAACGACCTGGCGACGATCACGGGCTTCGCAGCCTGCTCACTGCAGCCCAACTCGGGCGCGGCCGGAGAGTATGCGGGACTGATGGTGATCCGCGCCTACCACCAGAGCCGCGGACAGGGCTACCGCAACGTCGTGCTGATTCCGGCGTCGGCCCACGGCACCAATCCGGCGTCAGCCGCCATGGCAGGCATGAAGATCGTCACGGTGGCGTGCGACGCCAACGGCAACATCGACGTGGAGGACCTCGAAGCCAAGG
>CAKVKI010000179.1 GCA_934754975.1 uncultured Alistipes sp.
CGCCAGCCCAGTTCGAGGTTGGCGAAGGCCGAAACGGTGAGCATCGAATGTTTCCGGCTCTGCTCCAGGGTGCGGTACTCCTTGATGATGTTGTTGAGCGTGAAGAAGTTGGCGATGTCGAGTTTACCGCCGCCGCCCACCAGGTCGGAGTGTTCGCGCGACCAGCTCGCGCCCACGTTGGCCGCCAGCGTGAAGTCCTTGCCCAGACGCTTGTCTATATTGGCGATCACGTCGCCGTAGAAGAGCTTGACATGCTGTTTGTTGGCGAAGTAACTGCCGTTCTCGCCGGCGAAAAGCTGGATCGTGCTGGCCCAGTACTTCTTTTCGTTCTCGCCCACGGTGTTGTCGATGCGCACGCGGCCCGCGATGTTGAGCCAGTCGTTCACCTGGTACTTGGCATTGAGGTTGAGCATGTAGCGGTCGCGCTTGTTGGTGCGCATGTTGCGGTACTGCACCCAGTAGGGGTTCTGCATGTTCATGGCCTGATCGCCCCAAGGCCAGTACTGGAGGAACATGTTGCGGCCCGTGTCGAAGCGTTCGTAAGCCTGCACGGTCGAGAAATCCTCGCCCCGGGGGAAGGTGTAGACCGCCGTCAGGGGGTTGAAGTACTTGCCCTGCGCCGACATGTTCTGGTTGCGCTGGATGATGTAGCTGCCGCCGTAATCGAGCGTCAGGCGGTCGCGCCAGAGCTTGGTGACGGAGCGGAAGGTGAAGTTGTAGCGCGAATATTCGTGGTTGGGAAGGATGCCCGTGCCGTTGGTCGTACCGGCCGAAATGTAGGTCTGGTGCCGGTCGTTGCCCGTCGAGAGCGAGACGTTGTTCTGCACGAGCGCGCCCGTATTGAAGAAGTCGGACGGGTCGAACGACGAGGGCTTCGCGAGTTTCCCGCCCCAGCTGGCGTAGATGCCGATTTTGTTGCCGTACGTATTTTGGAATTCGGGCATCATAAAGGGGTTGGAGAAGGTCGTATTGTTGCTGACCGTGATTTTGGGTTTGCCGGCCGTGCCCTTCTTGGTGTTGATGAGCACCACGCCGTTGGCTGCCGCCGAACCGTAAAGAGCCGCGGCCGAAGGTCCCGTCAGCACGTTCACCGACTCGATGTCCTCGGGGTTGATGTCCGAGATGCCCTCGCCGCCGGCAAGTCCGTATTCGCTGTCCACCGAGCCGCCGGTGACGTTGAGAATCGGCACGCCGTCGATCACATAGAGGGCGTTGTTGTCGCCCGAAATGGACTTGGCGCCGCGCATCACCACGCGCGTGGCGCCGCCGACGCCGCCCGCGCTGGCGTTGATCGAGACGCCGGCCACCTTGCCCGCGAGCGAATTCATGAAGTTGACGTCTTTGACGATGTTCATGTCCTCGCCCTTCACGCCCTGCACATTATAAGAGAGGGCCTTTTCCGAACGCTTGATACCCAGCGCCGTGACCACCACGGCGTCGAGCGCCTTGGAGCTTTCCTGCATGCGGATCTCGACACTGGTGCGCGAATCGGCGGCGACCTCGACGCTTTCGTACCCCAGGTAGGAGGCTACCAGCACGTCGCCCGGCTCGATGCGAAGCCCGAAACGGCCCGAAACGTCGGTCGTGGTGCCGCGCGTGGAACCTTTGACCAGAATGCTCACGCCGACCAGCGGCACGCCGTTCAGGTCCGTGACGCGGCCCGAGATCATGTTGTCCTGACCAGCCTGCTTCTGCAGCCGCTTCTCCGAGAGGATGATCTGGTTGTCGCGGATGGCGTACCGGACGTTGGTCCCGGCGAAAACCGCATCGAGAATCGCCCGGATGTCGCCCGCCGCATTATCGACCGAAACGCGGCGCGTACGGTCCACGGTCTTGTCGTTGTAGAGGAACGTATAGTCGGAGTGTTCCTCGATATAGTTCATGACCTCGTCGACGGTCGTGCGCGCGAGATGCACGCCGCCCCGGGTCTGCTGCGCCGGCAGCAGCTGCGGGCAGAGCCACAGCGCCGCGAGCAGCAGCCACAGCCGAAAACCGGGTCCCGACGGGCTGAAACATTTGTGTCTAAATGCAATAAATGAAGGATTATTTTTCATATCTTTGCACATAACTGAAGTTTGTTGGATTTGATAAACTGATGTTAGCGTCCGCGGCGGGGTTTGGCGACACGCCGCGGCAAGTCCGGGGAGCGGCTGCCTTGCAGTCGTTCCTCCTGTTTTGAGAAGAAGCGTCGGGATTTATTCCATAGGCGAAGGTTTCATCGTAGGTTAGTATTTGCAGAAGCTGGTTCGGGGTCGGTCTAAAATTGTTCGACGAGGATGCGGCGGCGCGTGTAGCTGTCGCCGTCGCGCCGTTCGGGAGCCACGACGCGCCAGCGGATGTCGGCCGAAGCGCTCAGGTAGTCGAATATCTGGGTGAGGGTCTCGTCGCGGAAGGTCGCGCGGTATCTGAACACCTCGTCGGAGTGGTTGCGGAATTCGATATCGACGTTGTAGTGCCGCGCCAGCCGGTGCAGCACTTCGTCGAGGGGCGTATTGCGGAACACCAGCCGCCCGTCGCGCCAGGCGCATTCATCCTCGACGCGCACCCGCGAGCAGGTCAGCGCGCCCGTCGTACGGTCGAAGGCCACCTGTTCGCCCGGCTCGATGCGCACCGTCGTGCGGTCGGGGGCGACGACGTTCACACGGCCCTTTTCGAGCGCCGTGCGGATCGCGGGTTCGTCGTCGTAGGCGTTGACGTTGAACGACGTGCCGTAGACATAGACGCTCATGCCGGCGTCGGTATGGACATAAAAGGGGGATTTACGGTCGGCTTCGACCTCGAAATAGGCTTCGCCCCGGAGTTCGACCTCGCGTTTGCCGCCCGCGAAACGCACCGGGTAGCGCAGGCGGCTCCCGGCGTTGAGCCATACCACCGAACCGTCGGGCAGGTCGTAGCGGATAACCGTCCCGGCCGGGGTCGCGACCTCGGCGAAAAGCTCCTCGGGCATGCGCTCCTTATAATAAAGCCACCCGAAGAGGGACGAACTGACCAGCAGCGGCAGCATCAGCACCGCCGCCCAGCGCACGGCGCGCCGGAAAATCCGCTCGCGGACGCGGGCGCGGATGCGCGACTGCACACGGCCGAATCCGGCTTCGGCGTCGAGCAGTTCCATGCGGGCGATGTCCTGCGAAAGCGATTCGGCGCGGCGCATGTCGCCCAGAATCTCCGACAGCCGCGGATCGGCGGCGGCCATCCGCTCCACGGCCGATTTTTCGGCGTCGGAAAGTTCGCCGTGCAGGTAGCGCAGCAACAGTTCGGGATCGGGCAGGTTCGTATTCTTTCGCTCCATTCGGGGTCGTTCTTTTCTTATAATACAACCCGCGCCGGAAAAAAGGACAGCCTGCGCCGGCTTTTTTTCAAAAAATCCGAAAAATAGCATATTCGGATTGCATCGCACCGAATTAATCCCTAATTTTACTCGGAAAATTCCACGACGAATGGCATATCACCGGGACGGCGGACAACGAGGGGGAGGGAAAGAACTCTTCCGCGAACTGTACGAGGCGTATTACGCCCCGCTGTGCCTGTACGCCTTCCGTTTCGTCCGGGAGATGCCGGCGGCCGAGGACATCGTAGCCGACATCTTCGCCGCCTTGTGGGACCGTCTGCCCGAAATGGAGCTGCGCGGCGGCACGGCAGGCGGCTACCTGCGCAGCGCCGTCAAAAACCGCTGCCTGAACCACCTGAAGCACAGGCTTTACGAACTGGGGTACATGGAGAACTGCGCCCGCCAGGAACCGGCCTACGCCTCGTCGCCCGACGCGCTGTACAGCCCCCAGGAGCTGTACGACCTGCTGCGCCAAACGCTCGAACGGCTGCCCGAAAACTACCGCACGGTTTTCGTGAAGAGCGCCCTCGAAGGGCGCACCTACGACGAAATAGCCGAAGAGATGCAGGTAAGCGTCAAATCGGTGAACCGCTACAAGCAGCGGGCCGTCGAGCAGCTGCGCCGCGAGCTGGGCCCCTACCTGGCGCTGCTCGCCGCCTGGGGCGCACTGCATAACTTTTAAGACCCGACGAATATGAAAACCGCCAAATACGCCCTGCTCGCCGCAGGCGTCCTGACCCTCGGCCTGACGGCCGCACGCACACCCGAATCCGCGAAAACCGCATCGCAGTCGGAAACGACACACCCGGAAACGCCGCTTCCGGCCCAAAAGCCCAATACGCTGACGCCCGAAGAAGAGGCCCAAGGCTGGATACTGCTCTTCGACGGGGCCACGACCGCCGGATGGCACACCTTCAACCGGGACGGAGCCGCCGAAGGCTGGTCGGCCTGCGACGGGGAGCTGCGGTTCAGGCTCCTGCCCGGCGAAAAGGGGCGCGGCGACCTGGTCACGGATGCGGAATTCGAAGATTTCGACCTGCAGCTGGAGTGGAAAATCAGCGAAGGCGGCAACAGCGGCATCTTCTTCGGGGTGAAGGAGGGTCCGGAGTACGGCTGGGCGTCGAGTACCGGCGTAGAGATGCAGGTGCTGGACAACCGGGCGGCCGCCGACCGTTTCGACCCCACGCACCTGGCCGGGGCGATGTACGACCTGATCGACGCGTCCCAAACCTCGCGCCCCAACCCGGCGGGATGCTGGAACCGGGTCCGCATCCTCAAGCGGGCGGGAAAGGTGACTTTCCGCCTCAACGGAATCGTAACCGCGCAGGTCGATATGAACAGCCCCGAATGGCGGCGGATGATCGCCCGGAGCAAATGGAACGGGGCGGACAAATTCAACGGCGCGGATTTCGGGAAATTCCCGCGCGGCAGAATCGCCCTGCAGGACCATTTCGACGAAGTGGCCTACCGGAACATAAAAATCAGGCCGCTCGGCCGGGAGATCGAAGAGTGACAAACAGAAACCGGGCAGGCTCCGGGAAGACATAACACCCGTGACGATTCCGGGAGCGTTTCTATATAATAAAACGGGATCGGCCTTAAGAAAGGTCGATCCCGTTTCATACAGCGGTCATCGAAAGAGAGCCGGTTAAAAAGCTTCCCGGTAAAGCGACAGAATCTCTTCGACAGTCGTATCGCGTGGATTTCCGGGCGTGCAGACGTCGGCCTGCGCCGATGCGGCCAGCCGCGGCAGGTCCTCTTCGCGGACGCCGAGCGACGAGAGCCGCTGCGGAATACCGACGCGGAGGGCCAGCGCCCGGACGGCATCGACGGCGGCCTGCGCCGCCTGCCGGGTGTCCATGCCCGCCGTATCGACGCCCATGGCGCGGGCCACATCGCCGAACTTGGCCGGCGACGACTCCATGTTATACTGCATCACGTAAGGCAGCAGCAGCGCATTGGCCACGCCGTGGGGAATGTCGTAAAATGCGCCCAGCGGGTGCGCCATGCCGTGTACCAACCCCAGCCCCACGTTCGAGAAGCCCATGCCGGCGATATACTGCGCCACGGCCATCCCTTCGCGGGCTTCGGTGTCGGCGCCGTTCTCCACGGCGGCGGGAAGCCAGCGGGCGATCAGCTCGACGGCCTTCAGTTCGAACATGTCGGTC
>CAKVKI010000180.1 GCA_934754975.1 uncultured Alistipes sp.
TCGCCATGACGGCTTCGGACAACCGCATCGGCGACGTGCTTCCGGCGAGCAGCACTTTCATCCGCCCGGATGTGAAGTAACAAGTTTTTAAGTGGTATAATTAGGGGCTCCGGTCCGGCTGATAAGCCGGACCGGAGTTTTTTGTGTCAGGACGGCATTGTGACGCAGTTTGTATGGTTTTGTGCCCGAATTGTCCTGAAACGACCTGAAATCCGCCGATCCGGGGAGCGGGGCAGGGCGGGGAGTACGTTTGCGTCCCTGACCGGAAAATACAATTTTGTGACAAAATAGTACCGGATCATGTACGGCGGATAAATTTGCCGTCCGTATATTTTTCGGTCCGCATCTTATTTCTCAACTTTGTTTTCACGAAAACCGAACCGCTTAACCTAAAACTTAAAACCAGACCGAGCCTATGGAAAAAAAGTCCTATCCGATTATTTCCGCCGATTTTTTTGCGGACTTCCGTACTTTATTCTGCAATTTTTCCGTTTCCTGAATCCATGAACCGCATCCGACGTCACCGGGTGCGGGGAATATTATTAAACTTAACCAAAAAAAATAATCACATGACCAATTTTGGGCACAAAATCATTTTAACGGTTTTGGTGCTGCTGATTACCCCCCCCCTTGGGTTTGCAGCCGCAGCCGTTAATGCCAGCCCCCTGACCCAGACTTCCAAGGTCTCCGTAAAGGGCGTGGTGAAAGACGCCGCGGGAACACCGCTGCTCGGCGTTACCGTCATTGTCAAGGGTACTTCTGTCGGAACTTCGACCAGCATCGACGGCGAATACCAGATCGAATGCGCCGCCGATGCCGAATTGAACTTCTCGTTCATCGGCTATGAAACGCAGACGCTTCCGGTAGCCAACCGCACATCGCTGAACGTGACGCTGAAGGAGGACGCGCAGCTGATGGACGACGTGATCGTCATCGGTTACGGCACCACCACCCGCCGCCGTGCGGTGGGCGCCGTGGACCAGATCAAATCCGAAGCCATCACCGAACGTTCGGTAGCCAACCTGACGCAGGCCCTGCAGGGTACTTCGCCCAGCCTGGTCATCCAGCAGCGAAGCAACGACCCCGCAGACAACCAACTCAACATCAACATCCGCGGTATCGGTACGATGAACAACAACGAGCCGCTGATCGTCATCGACGGACTTGTGTCGGACAACGCCAGCTTCAACAAACTCAACCCGTCGGACATCGAGAACGTTTCGGTGCTGAAGGATGCCGGTACGGCCGCCATTTACGGTTCGCGCGCCGCCAACGGCGTGCTGCTCGTCACCACCAAGAAAGGCAAACTGAATCAGGCTCCGACCGTCCAGCTCTCGGCCATGGTCGGCTGGCAGCAGCCCGATGTACTCTATACCCCTGTTCAGGGCTGGCAGAACGCCACGCTGCTCAACATCTCCAAAGCCAATTCGGGACTTGCTCCCGCCTTTACCGCCGAGCAGATCCGTGACCTCAAAGCGCACGGCAACGGTAAATTCTACATGGACGAGATTCTTCAGACGGCCATGCAGCAGAACTACAACGTCAGCGTATCGGGCGGCGGCGCCAATACGACCTATATGATCTCGGCCGGTTATTACGATCAGCAGAGCAACTTCGTGGGTCCCGATTACGGCCGTCAGCGTTACAACTTCCGTACGAACGTCACCACCGAATACAAGCGCGTGAAGGTGACGGCCCTGCTCTCCTATTCGCACGAGAACAGCAAGACCACGACCGACGGCTCGACGATCGCCAACGCGATGCGTATTCCCACCTATTATTATTACCGTCAGTACGATCCCGTAACGGGCAAATACCTGGTAAACGACAAGCTGACCGACCGCAACTCGCTGGGCCTGCTCGAAGAGGGCGGTTACAACAAATACCGCAACGACTATGTGAACGCCAACCTGTCGGCCGAGGTGAAGATCATCGACGGCCTGAAACTGCGCGGCGTGCTGGGCGCCGACATCTTCGCCGACCACCGCTATACGCGTACGCACGAAGTGATGTTCTACAATACCGACGCTGCGGGCAATCCGGTCGGTGAAGGCCGTTCGGCCAACAACGACAACAAGTCGGAGGACTGGAACAAACGCGCCTACCTGATCAATTCGCAGCTGATGCTCGACTTCGACCGTACGTTCGGCAAGCACCATGTGGCCGCCCTGTTGGGCGCCTCGAACGAGTCCTACACCTCCGAAGCAAACCAGATCTCCTTCAAATGGGCCGACCCCGATCTGGGTATCAACGGCGACGGCACCGAGGCCGTCATCACGGGCGACGGCCGATCTTCGGTGACGCCCGAAAATACGACCCGCACCAGCCTCACCTCCGTTTTCGGCCGCGCCGCCTATGACTACGACAACCGTTACTACGCCGAGTTCTCGTTCCGTTACGACGGCTCCTCGAAATTCCGTTCCGACCTGCGCTGGGGCTTCTTCCCCTCCGTGTCGCTGGGATGGCGTCTTTCGGAGGAGGCTTTCATGGAGAACTACCGCGACAATGTCGGCGACCTGAAGATCCGCGGTTCTTACGGTACGCTGGGCAACCAGTCGGTGGGCGATTACCAGTACTTCACCACCTACAACGTCTATTCGAACACCTATGCCTTCAATAACGTGGGCGTCGGCGGCGCAGGCTTCCAGCTCGGCACCGACAACCTGCAGTGGGAGGTGTCCAAAACCTTCAACATCGGTTTCGACGCTTCCTTCTTCCGGGGCAAGCTCAACCTCGGGTTCGACTACTTCAACAAGCATACGACCGACATTCTGGTCAAGCCCCAGACTCCGCTGATTCTGGGCACCGAGCTGCAGAACTACAACGCCGGCGAGATGCGTACGCAGGGCTGGGAACTGACGCTCAGCTATGCGCTCAAGAAACGCGACTGGTCGCATTTCTTCCAGTTCAACATCGGCGACTCGTGGAACAAGGTACTCAAATACGAAGGCTTCGAGGAGATTTCCGGCCAGGAGGAGTTCTGGCGCATCACCCGCGAGGGCCTGCCGTTCAACTCCTACTACGGTTACAAGACCGACGGCTTCTTCCAGAGCTATGACGAAATCGCCCACTCGGCCATCCCGACGGGCAAGAGCGTTAAGCCGGGCGACGTGAAATTCAAGGACCGCAACGGCGACGGCACCATCGACGAAAACGACCGTTACTACCTGGGCAACGCCTTCCCGCGCTACACGCTGGGCTTCACCTACAACGTCGCCTGGAAGGGTATCGACCTGTCGATCTTCCTGCAGGGCGTTCTCAAGCGCGACATGATGGTTCGCGGCGAGCTGATCGAGCCGTTCCACTCCAACTACGGTTACACGATGTACGAACACCAGCTCGACTTCTGGACTCCGACCAACACCGACGCCCGCTGGCCGCGCCTGACAGACATTTCGGACCCGTCTAACCAGAACAACTACCGCATGGGGTCGGATATCTACATGTTCGACGGCAGCTACCTGCGCCTGAAGAACATCCAGCTGGGTTATACGCTTCCCGAACGGATCTCGATGAAATTCGGCGTGAAGCGGTTCAAGATTTACTTCAACGCCCAGAACCTGCTTACGTTCAGCAACTGCTCGTTCCTCGATCCCGAATCTTCGGAGTTCGGTTCGAACATGAATTCGGGCGGCGCCAACTCGGGCCGCAACTACCCGAACCTGCGTTACTTCGGTGCCGGTCTGGATGTCACATTTTAATTAAAGGCGAAAACTATGAAAACGACGATTTTAAAATATATCACCGTGACGTTCGCCGCCGGCGCGATGCTGCTCGCGGGCTGCAACGATCTGGATCAGGAACCTACCAACAAATTTACCGACAAGGCTTTCTGGACCTCGCCCGAACGTGCGAACATGGTGCTTAACATGGCTTACAACCAGATGTTCGGCCACGACAAGATCTGGCAGGACGAAGCCCTGAGCGACAACCTCTACGAGCAGCGCGGCAATCCCGACACGCGTACGATCCGCATGGGGCAGGCGACGCCCAACACGGGTCTGTTCCGCAGCGAATGGAAATGGGTGTTCGAAGGTGTAAAGACCTGTAATGTCTTTATGAATTTCGTAGACGAGGTGCCGGGCATGGACCCTGAGCGGCTTGCCGACATGAAGGCGCAGATCCGCTTTATCCGCGCATCCCTCTATTTCCGCCTGGCCAATTTCTACGGCGACATTCCCTTCTTCCTGCAGGACATTTCGCTCGAAGAGTCGCGCCGCGTCTCCCGCACTCCCTATCCCGAGGTGATGAGTACGCTCCACCGCGAACTCGATGCGATCATCGGCGACCTGCCCAGCCGCGACGAACTGAAGGCCGACGACAACGGCCGCATCACCAAAGCCGCCGCCATGGTTCTCAAGGCGCGTATGTATATGTACGAGAACGTGCAGCGCACCGGCAATTCGGTTTCGGACAACATGCGCAAAGCCGCCGACATCTGTGACAAACTCATCCACGAACAGAGTACCTACGGCACTTACAGCCTGCTGACGCAGGGCACGAACGACGGGATTTCGGCCTATGAATACCTCTTTACCTCGGCCGCCGAGTACAACAACGAGGTGATCCTCGACTATGCCGCCGTCGAGCTGAACAAGCAGTGGTCCACGCTCTATTCGATGGTTCCCCTGACGATGGGCGCCAGCCTTTGCCAGAAGGCTCCGACGCGTGCGCTGGTGGACAGCTACCTCAATGTCGACGGCTCGGTTCCCGCAGACAAGACCGTTTATACGAACCGTGATCCGCGTCTGACCGCTACGGTCGTTTACAACGGCTATGTGTGGAAAGACCGCAACGACAAGGGCGAATATGTGACCAAAGGCACGATCAACGTGACTTCGGGCAACGACAAGGCCGGTACGGACAACGGTTCGCCCACGGGCTTCTATACCCGCAAGTATTTCGATACGGACCACGGCAAGAACCTCGAAATGTGGACCAATATCATTATGATGCGCTATGCCGACGTGCTGCTGATGTATGCCGAGGCGAAAGCGTACCTGAACGAGATGGACGCTGCGGTATGGAACGAGACGATCAAACCCATCCGCCAGCGTGCGGGTCTGAGCGGCACTGATTTCCCCTCGTCGGGCGATTACACCCAGATCGTACGCGACGAACGCCGTGTCGAGCTGGCGCTCGAAGGCCTGCGTTACTTCGACCTGATCCGCTGGATCAACTACAAGGACTCCAAGTCCCAGGGCGTCATCGACCTTCTGAACGGTGCGGTCCTCGGCGCCAAGGAGCTGAACGGCGGCCGTCAGATCGACGAGTTCAAGTTCAACTCCAGCCGGGACGTCCTCTGGTCGCTTCCGCTCTCCGAAACGCAGCTCGTCCCGACGCTGCTGCCCAACAATTCGGGTTATTAATCGTCAATCAAAAAAGTATCGAAAACAATGAAAAAGATATTGAACATACTGATGGCGGCCCTCGTCCTG
>CAKVKI010000181.1 GCA_934754975.1 uncultured Alistipes sp.
GCCGTAGCCGGAGCGCTCGACGTGATTCCGATGATTTTCCAGAAACTGTCGGCGCGCTCATGTCTTTCGGCGTTCTTCATCTACTTCTTCGCCGCCGTCATCGTCTTCTACAGCGACCTGCCCTACCTGCCGTGGTGGGCCGACGGCATGGCCGTCACGCTGATGCTGATGATTCCGGTGCTGTTTACCTTCTCGGGCAAGGACCGCAAGGCGATCCCGGTCGTGGTGTTCAACGCCCTGCTCTTCGGATTTCTGATCGGCGTGGCGGAACGCTATTTGGCATAAAAGATACTAAAAACGGACATATGTCCGTTTTTTTCGTATATGAGATGCAGTATCAAGCGGTTGCCTCCGTTTATATAAATGAAACAACACGGAAAACTATGAAGAAATACATCATACTGCTCTTTATATCCGCTTTCGCGCTCGGCGCATGTGACAAGAACGACGATTATACGGTCCGGGAGTGGACCGTTGCATCCCAGCTGGGCATCTCCCACGGATTCCATACGCTGCAGCCCGTGCTGCTCGTCAAAGCCAACGACGAAACTTCGTGGCGCGCCGTATACGAAGGCATCGAGGGATTCGACTACGAACCCGGGTACGAATACAAACTCCGCATCAAGGCCAAACAGCTGCCCGAACCGCCGCAGGACGCATCGTCCGTACGTTACTCGCTGCTGGAACTGATCTCGAAAACTCCGGCGCGGTCCAGCATTCCCGACAGTTACTACCCCACGTTCACGATGGAGGTGGCTCCTGCTCCCGTCATTTATTACGGAGAGCTGTATCTCAGCGTACGCTTCCCCGAAGTCGGCCTGACCGACTGGCAGCGGTGGCCGTTCCGGATCGAGGGATTCGAATACGAACAGGGCTACAGCTACAAGCTGAAAATCGGCACGTCGGTTGTTCCGGTGGATGACGACGGATACTACTCGGTACAGTATTCGGTACTCGAAATGCTGGATAAACAGCCTGCCCAGGAATAAAAGACGGCAGAGATATATAAGAACCGGCCCTTCTTGCGAGGGGCCGGTTTTTATTTTTCGGGCGTCGGGCGTTTTCCGTCCGGCGTTATTTCTTCAGCGTGGCGAACGAGAGGATATGCCATGTAACGCCGACAGCGACGGCGAGCAGTGCGGCCTGCGCCCACCACCACCCGGCGAGCAGCGCAAAAACGCAGTAAAGCATCGTACCCCACATCAGCGTAAGCGAAATTATCTTGGCGCGAAGCGGTATGGCGCGGTTTTCGCGGAAGTTACGGACGTACTCGCCCAGACAGGGATGCGCGAGCAGCCAGCCGTAAAGCCGGGGCGAAGAGCGGACCCACAATGCGGCGGAGAGCAGCAGGAACGGCGTGGTCGGGAGCAGCGGCACGAAAATACCGACGACACCCAGCACGAACGACAGGCAGCCCAAGGCGACGAGAAAAAATTTCATGGGGCAAAAATAGCATAAATTCGGAACCCGGGAGTAGAGCGACCGTTATTTTTCCTTATCTTTGTATGACAGAACCTGAAAACAACACAAAATAAAATACGATGACTAAAATAGGTATCGCCAGCGATCACGCCGGCTACGAAATGAAAGAATTTCTGGTGGGCTACCTTTCGGCCATGGGTTACGATGTCCACGACTTCGGCACCGATTCCCCCGAGAGCGTCGATTACGCCGATTATGCACACCCGCTGGCCGAAGCGGTCGAGAAGGGCGAATTCGAACGCGGAATCGCCCTCTGCGGTTCGGGCGAGGGCATGACCATGACCCTCAACAAGCATCAGGGCATCCGTGCCGGACTGGCATGGGAGCCGGAGATAGCGTCGCTCATCCGCCGCCACAACAACGCCAACATCATCGTTTTCCCGGCCCGGTTCATCACCAACGACGAGGCCGTGGCGATGCTCGACGCTTACTTCGCGGCGCAGTTCGAAGGCGGACGCCACCAGCACCGCATCGAGAAGATGGCCGTTCCCTGCGGCGGTGCGGCCGAAAAATAGACAAGCATGCGGGCGCGGAGTCTTCCGCGCCCGTTTCTTTTCCCGTGCGGCCCGGAAATCCGCCCGCGGGACCCACCAAACCGAACCCGACACATGAAGAAAACCGCATGCCCCAACTGCGGCCGAACGATCGACAGTCCCTACTGTCCGCGCTGCGGACAGCGCTACGGCCAGACGCGCCTTTCGTGGGCCGCACTCTGGGAAGGCACGATGTCCACGCTCCTGGGCGAGGGATTCGACGGTGAAAAAGGCGCCACCGAACGCTACGGAATGTTGGGCACCCTTTGGCAGACGATCCGCCGCCCCGTCCGGACCGTCACCGAATTTCTCGCGGGCCGCCGCCGCAAATACTTCAACCCGATCGCACTGCTGTTGCTGCTGTCGGGATTCTGCGCACTCTTCAACTCACTGTTCGGCATCCGATATTTCGATTTTGCGCTGACTCCCGACGGCGGAGAAGGCGTCCGGCTGCTCGAATACCTGAAAGCCGCGAACGACTATGCCAACGCCCATCCGGCGACCTATCTGCTGCTGGGCATTCCGTTCACGTCGCTCGCCTGCAAATGGATATTCCGGCCCCGGAAACTGCGCTACATCGAATACCTCTACATCAGCATCTTTACGGCGAACCTGTCGGTCATCGTCCTGTTTTTCACCTCGTTCATTCCCCTCGGCCTGACTTCCTTCACCAAATCGCTGCTAGATTCGCTGCCTGTATTCTGCGTCGAAATCGCCATATACCGCCGCATTTTCGGCCGCGGCATCCTCCGTACGGCAGGCGATCTGCTGATCGTATACGGCATAGGCACGGTGCTGATGAGCCTGCTCACGGCGGCAATCATATTCCTGAGCGCAATCATTTACGGCATCGCAACATCCGCATAACAGCATACGATATGTCAAAACACCAGATCTGCCGCAACTGCGGTCACAATGCGGAGGGCAATTACTGCCCCGCATGCGGACAGCGGACGACGACCGGCCGGCTGACATGGCCGTCGCTTGTCGAAAGCGTCTCTTCGACCTTCATCGGCGACGAGGCGTACGGCCTGCGGGGCATCAACATGCGCAAGGGCGCCGTGATGACATGGCTGGCGATCCTGTGCCAGCCTTACAAATCCATTTCGGAATACCTGGAAGGCCACCGCCGCAAATATTTCAATCCCGTGGCGATCCTGCTGATGCTCTCGACGTTCTACGCCATCGTTTTCTCACTCGTGGGCAAGGAGTTCACGCCCACGGCCAAAGAGGGTCAGCATATGTTCCTGTGGCTGATCTGCTCCTACTACGATTACGCCAAGCTCCATCCGGCGGCCAATATGCTGCTGGCGCTGCCGTTCCTGGCCCTCGCCATGAAAACCGTATTCCGCAAAAAATCCGACCTGAAATATGTGGAATACCTCTACATCGGCATTTTCCTGTCGCTTTTCGAAATTACGCTGATGATTGCAGGGCTTCCGGCGGAACTGCTGTTTTCGTGGTACAGTGCGTTCTACATACAGACGCTTCCCGTCTTCATATACACGGCCTTCGTATGCTGGCGGCTCTTCAAACTGTCGAAAAAAGGAGCCGTACTGCGCACACTGCTGGTCAATCTGCTGCAATACGTCTACATATTCGTCGCCAGCCTGCTGTTGCTGATAACAGCACTCGGGGGTTACGCCCTGACAGCGCCCGAGAAGTTCAAAAAAGAGTTCAACATCGGCGTTAAAAATCCGAAGGCCGAACGGGCCGCAGAAGCCGATGAAGACACCGGAGTGCTGGAAGATATCCTGAACGGCATCATCGACGGACTCAGCGGGGACGGGGAGACAGCCGGAACAGGAGCCGGAGAAGCGGCAAACGGGAATGAAGCAGACACAAGGGATGCAGGTGCGGAGGCTGCCCCGGCAAAAAGCATGGAGAAGGAGCCGGACAAAGCCCGTGCGAACGGCTCCGCCGGACAAAAATCCGATGCGCCGGAAAAGAGTTCGGCGGATCAGGGTAAAACGGACAGATAACCGGAGCCGAAAATCCCGGCAATACGAGAATCACGACAACCAACCTCCGGCAATGCTCAGAGCGAAAAGATAAAGGGAGTCTGCAGCCGCAGGCTCTCTGCTTTTTCAGGGCTGTTGAAAAGGCCGAAAACCGCAGAACCGCTGCCCGACATCGAAGCATAAAGGGCACCTGCGGCGAGTAAATTCCGCTTGGATGCGCGGATGGCGGGATGCACGGCGAAGATATGCGGTTCGAAATCGTTGGTCACGACCTCCTGCCACTCCGCGACGGGACGCCGCAGGCGCTCGGCAAGCGGCACGGAGGGCACCCGGGGCCGCACGCCGGCATAGGCTTCGCGCGTCGAAACCCCTTCGTCCGGTTTCACGATCACGAGGGTCAGGCCCGCAAGATCGAGCGGAAAAGGCGACATGATCTCGCCCCGTCCGGTGCAGAACTGCGGGGAGTTGCGCACGAAGAACGGCGTATCGCTGCCCAGCTCGGCGGCGCGGGCGATCAGCTCCGCTTCGGGCAGGTGCAGGTCGAAAAGCCGGTCGAGAGCCAGCAGGACCGCCGTACCGTCGGACGAACCGCCGCCCAATCCGGCGCCGAACGGCACCCGCTTGTCGAGCCGGATGGCGACGCCGTCCACGCCGTAACGGTCGTGCATCAGCCGGAAAGCCTTGATGCAGATATTCTGTTCCGGTTCGCAGTCCACCGCCAGCCCCCCGGCGCGAAAATTCACGCCCGGCCCGGCCATGCGCACGACCTCGACTTCGTCGTAAAGCCCGCGCACGGGAAACATCACTGTTTCGAGGTCGTGATAACCGTCCGCACGGCGGCGCAGGATATCCAGTCCCAGATTTATTTTGCAGTTTGCCCGTAAGATCATACGGCAAAGATATAAAATTTGTACTTTTGCGGTATGAAATTCCGCACCGAAATCGAAATCGCGCCCCTGGGGACGAAAATAGGCTATGAGAACCGCATACTGGTCCTCGGCTCCTGCTTCGCGGAGCATATCGCCGAACGGCTGGCGCAGGCCAAATTCCGCGTCACGGCCAACCCTTCGGGCATCCTGTTCAACCCGCTCTCCATCGCCGCCGCACTGCGCAGCTATGCCGCGGAGAGCCCCGTACGACATTCGGAATTGGGATTCGACGGCGAATTGTGGTTCCATTACGGATTCCACGGCTCCTTTTCCGCCCCGGAAGCAGGCGAAGCCCTAGCAGCGATGAACGCCGCCCGGCAGACCGGGGCCGAAGCGCTGCACGCTGCCGACCGGATCGCGCTGACCTTCGGCACGGCGTGGGTCTACGAACACGACGGCGCAGTCGTCGCCAACTGCCACCGCCGGCCCGCGGCGGAATTTACACGGCGCAGGCTGAGCGTAGACGAGATCGTCACCGCTTTCGCAGGTCTCATCGCAGGTCCGCTCGGCGGCAAGGAGGTGATCCTTACGGT
>CAKVKI010000182.1 GCA_934754975.1 uncultured Alistipes sp.
GCGTAGTGTAATGATTTTCGACATGGTTAAAGATTTTGATTGTTATGTTTGGATATATTTTGGGTTCGTCGTTTGTTGTTAGCACGCTAACAGCCATTAATTCGCGTGCGAAAGTACGAATTTTTTCCGAGATTTCGGTATGCAATATCTATTATTTTTTAATTTACTTAAAATTCGTACATTTGTCGCGATGACTGATCGATTCGTCAACATACACACCCACCGCCCGACCGGCCGCGGCATCGAACTGCGGACAGCAGGGGTTCATCCGTGGGATGCTGACAAGGAAGACGTTAGCACGATCGTACCGTTACTAGGCGGCGTGCAGGCCGTCGGCGAAACGGGACTCGATTTCGTACGCGGCGCCGACCGTGAAACACAGCTTGCGGCGTTCCGGGCGCAGCTCGCGCTGGCGCGCGAACGCCAAATGCCCGTGGTACTGCACTGCGTCAGGGCTTTCGAGCCGGTCATGCGCGAACTGGCCGCCTGCCGGCCCCGCGCAGTGATCTTCCACGGCTTCATCGGTTCGCCCGAACAGGCCCGCCGGGCTGTCGGCAAAGGCTATTACCTCTCGTTCGGCCTGCGCGCCTTCGCATCGCCCAAAACGCTGGAATCCCTGCGCGAAACACCCCTCTCGCAGCTTTTTCTCGAAACCGACGAAAGCGACCTGCCGATCGAGGAGATCTACGCGCGCGCCGCGGCGGCAAAAGGCATCACGCTGGAAGAACTGAAACGGGCGACGCTCGAAAATTACGAACGGATATTTACGACCGGGCAGGACGGGCGGGACAAGGCGCCCGGAACGCCGCCGCTCCCGGCCGGACCAAACGAACACAGCAATTGAAAATGAATACGGATAACTGGCTTGAACGCACCGAGCTGCTGCTCGGCAGCGAGAAACTCGATCGGCTGAAACAGGCGCACGTACTGGTGGTCGGGCTGGGCGGCGTGGGAGCCTATGCCGCCGAGATGATCGCCCGGGCCGGCGTGGGCCGCATGACCATCGCCGACGCCGACGCCGTGGCCCCGAGCAACATCAACCGCCAGCTGGTCGCGCTTCATTCGACCGTCGGCCGCCCGAAAGCCGAAATTCTGGCCGAACGCCTGCGCGACATCAACCCGGAGATCTGCCTCACGGTGGTCAGCCGCTATATCAAGGACGAGGAGACCGACGCCCTGCTCGACGCCGCGAAATACGACTACGCAGTGGACGCCATCGACACCCTCTCCCCCAAACTGGCGCTGATAAAGGGGGCTTTGGACCGTTCGCTGCCGCTGGTCAGCTCGATGGGCGCAGGGGCCAAGACCGACCCGACGAAGATGGAGATCGCCGACATTTCCAAGACCCACCACTGCCCGCTGGCCCACATGCTGCGCAAGCGGTTGCACAAAATCGGCGTCCGCAGCGGATTCCGGGCCGTCTATTCGCCCGAACCGATGCGCGAAGGGGCGCTGATTCTCTGCGAGGAGCAGAACAAGAAATCGAACGTCGGCACCATATCCTACATTCCCGCGCTGTTCGGCATCGGCTGCGCGTCGGTCGTAATCCGCGGCCTGATCGGAGAAATGAATTAAAAACATACATCCCTATGAAAGCAAACATCGTATTTCTGGACGAGTACACACTCGGAGGCGCCGACCTCAGCCGGCTCCAAGCTTTGGGCGAATACAAAGGTTACGCCCGCACGACGCCGGAAGAGGTCCTCGACCGCTGCCGCGAAGCCGACGTGGTAATCACCAACAAGGTAGTCCTGCGCCGCGAAACGCTTCAGGCGCTGCCCCGCCTGCGGCTGATCTGCGTAGCCGCCACCGGCACCAACAACATCGACCTCGAAGCCGCGGCCGAACTGGGAATCGCGGTGAAGAACGCCGCAGGCTATTCGACGCACTCCGTAGCCGAAACCACCCTCGGAGCGGCCATCGCGCTCTCACGCAATATCCTCTATTACGACCGCTACGTCAAGAGCGGCGCATACTCCTCCGGCGGGCAGCAGTTCCATTTCGCTCTGCCCACCCACCAGCTGTACGGCTCGAAATGGGGCATTATCGGACTCGGCGCCATCGGCCACGAGGTAGCGCGGCTGGCGACGGCATTCGGCTGCGAAGTGTGCTACACCTCGACGTCGGGCGCAGTGCGCGAAGAGCCTTATCCGGCGCTTCCGCTCACCGAACTGCTGGGCCGCGCCGACATCATCTCGATCCACGCCCCGCTGAACGACCGCACCCGCGGAGTGATCGGCGCACCGGAACTGTCGGTCATGAAACGCTCGGCCATCCTGATCAACGTCGCCCGGGGCGGCATCGTCGATGAAGCGGCGCTGGCCGAAGCGCTCGACCGGGGGTCGATCGCCGGCGCGGCCCTCGACGTCTTCTCGCACGAACCCTTCGCCGCCGACAGTCCGCTGCTCGGCATCCGCGAACCCGACCGCCTGCTGCTCTCGCCCCACAACGCCTGGTCGCCCCGCGAAGCCGTGGACGTACTGGTCGGATGCGTCGAAAGCAACATCAAAGAATTTTACGGCAACCGCTGACGCAATGACGACGGAAGAGGCAAAAACGACTGTCCCCGGAGCTGCCGCGGAATCTGTCGCGGCGGCGACAGGGCCGAATACTGCAACGACAGAACCGAGGACCGCGACGGGGCCGAATACGACCGCAGGAGAATCGGACGTCACCGCGAAAACGCCGGAGACAACAGCGGAACCGGACGACGCGGCGGAACGACGCCAAAAAGTTTTCGACTGGCTCGACAGCCACGGTATCGTCTATACGTGGTATGAACACCCCGAAGCCCCGACCATCGAAATCGCCCGCCGATACTGGCGCGACGACGGCTCGAAGCACTGCAAGAACCTCTTTTTCCGCAACCACAAGGGCAACCGCCACTACCTCGTGGCGTTCGACTGCGAGCAGAACCTCGCCATCCACGACCTCGAACGCCGGCTGCGGCAGGGCAAGCTCTCGTTCGCCTCGCAGCAGCGCATGGAGCGCTGGCTCGGGCTGCGTCCCGGCTCGGTGTCGCCCTTCGGGCTGATCAACGATCCGGAACACCACGTACATCTGTTTCTGGACCGGAATCTGGAGAAATTCCCGGCTTATTCGTTCCATCCCAACGACAACCGCGCCACGGTGGTCGTCTCCCGCAGCGAGTTCCTGCGTTACCTCGCGGCCGTGGGCAACACGTACGAATTCATCGAACTCTACTGACCCCGTCATGCGCAGTATCGAGACCAAGTCCATCCTGTCGAAACTGCGGACGGCGGATTCATGGTTCGGCATCGCCTACAACATGAATCTCTACCGCGGCTGTCAGCACGGATGCATCTACTGCGACACCCGGAGCGAATGTTACCGGATCGGCGACATTTCGAAAATAGCGGTCAAGTGCAATGCATTGGAACTGCTCCCCGGCGAACTGCGCGCCAAGCGGAAAAACCGGGCCACGATCGGCACCGGTTCAATGAACGACCCCTATATGCCCGTCGAGGAGCAGCAGCGGCTGACCCGCCGGGCGCTGCGGATCGTCGCGGATGAAAGATTCCCGGTACACATCATCACCAAAAGCAGTCTCGTGGTCCGCGATGCGGATATTCTGCAGGAGATCTCGCAGACATACGCCGCCGTGAGTTTCACCGTCACCTGCGCCGAAGACGCGCTCTGCGCCAGGATAGAACCCCGCGCGCCGAGAACCTCGGAGCGGTTCGCGGCAATGGAAACGCTGGCCGCCAAAGGCATCTACACCGGGATGACGCTCATGCCGCTGCTCCCGTTCATCAACGACACGCCGGAAAACGTCGGAACGCTCGTCCGCCGCGCAAAGGACGCAGGGGCGTCATACATCCTTCCGATGTTCGGCGTCACGCTCCGCAAGGGATCGCGGGAGTATTTTTATACGGCTTTGGACCGCGAATTTCCCGGCCTGCGGGCGCGTTACGAAACCATGTTCGGCGAACAGTACGCATGTTTCAGCCCCGACTGCCGGAAACTGGACGACAGCTTCCGCAACCTCTGCGCAAAACTGGGAATCGAAACCCGGATGCGGTTTTACAGCCCCGCACAGCCGGAACAGCAGACGCTGTTTTAAGCGGCAAACCGACTGAAAAAAAATCCCGCAGAAGCAGGAAAGAACACCCGGCTCCGATAAAAATCCGGCGGAGATCTCATAAAAAGACAGAAATCCCGACTCGATGAGCCGGGATTTCCGATTTAACCGAGGATTTTACGCCCCTGTTCTATTTCAGTTCCACAAGCGCCTTGCCGGTCATTTCGGCGGGCTGTTCGAGTCCCATCAGGCGAAGCACCGTGGGAGCCACGTCGGCCAAAATACCGTCGTGTACCGACTTCACGCGGTCCGAAACGACCACGATGGGCACCGGATTGAGCGAGTGCGCCGTATTGGGCGTATCGTCGGCATTGACGGCGTTGTCGGCGTTGCCGTGGTCGGCGATCATAACGACCTCGTAACCGTTGGCTTTAGCCGCTTCGACGACCTTGGCAACGCATCCGTCCACAGCCTTCACCGCTTTGACGATGGCCTCGTAAATGCCCGTATGGCCCACCATGTCGCCGTTGGCGAAGTTCAGGCAGATGAAGTCGAACTTCTGCTCACCGAGCGCAGCGACCAGTTTGTCAGCCACTTCCGGAGCGCTCATCTCGGGCTGGAGATCGTACGTAGCGACTTTGGGCGAGGCGACGAGAATACGCTCTTCGCCGTTGAACTCCGCTTCGCGGCCGCCGTTCAGGAAGAACGTCACATGGGCGTACTTCTCGGTCTCGGCGATGCGCAGCTGCCGCAAGCCCTGTTTCGAAACGTACTCGCCGATGGTGTTGGGCACGTTGTCCTTGTCGAAAAGGATGTGCAGGCCCGTGAATTTGGCGTCATAGGGTGTCATGCAGCAGTAATACAGCGGCATGGTGTGCATCCCTTCGGCCGGCATGTCCTCCTGCGTCAGTACGATGGTCAGTTCCTTGGCGCGGTCGTTGCGGTAGTTGAAGAAGATCACCACGTCGTTCGGGCGGATCATGCCGACGGGCTGTCCGTTCTCGTCGATGCGCACGAAAGGCTTGATGAATTCGTCCGTCACATCCTCATCATACGATTTCTGTACGGCTTCTACCATATCCGACGAACGTTCGCCGATGCCGCTGACCAGCGCGTCGTAAGCGATCTTCACACGCTCCCAGCGCTTGTCGCGGTCCATGGCGTAATAACGGCCGATCACCGTGGCGATCTTGCCCGTCGTGGCGGCGAGGTGTTTTTCGAGGTCGGCGATGAAGCCTTTGCCGCTGCGCGGGTCGGTGTCGCGGCCGTCCATAAAGCAATGCACATAGGTATTCTCAAGGCCGTAAGCCGCCGAAATGTCGCACAGTTTGAAGAGATGTTCGAGCGACGAGTGTACGCCGCCGTCCGACACCAGCCC
>CAKVKI010000183.1 GCA_934754975.1 uncultured Alistipes sp.
CCAGGAAGTAGAAACCGGTGGTCTTCTTCTGAATAGGGTAGGCGAGCTTGCGAAGGCCCCACGACTCCTTGTTCACAATCTGACCGCCGTTCTCGGTGATGACACCCTGGAATTTGTCAGCAACCTCCTGTACCTGAGCATCGGACAGAACCGGCGTGACAATGAAAACGGTTTCGTAATTGTTCATAATTGTTGAAATTAAATTAATTTATGCTTTTCAGCGGGTGCAAATGTAAGAAAAAAAAGGCACTCCCGCAAGGAAGCGCCTCTTTTTTTGCCGTCCGGACAATTAATTTCGCCCCGGAGGTCCGGATGCGATCTGCCGGAGGGGTTTGGGGCTGTGTATGAGGTTATTCGACACGGAGGTGCCGGGCTGGAGCTTTCGGCAGTGTGTCGGGTGGCGGTGTCAGGTGTTGCGGCGGCAGGGGCAGGCGAAAACAGTGTGCAGGGGAAGCCTGCAGGGAGCGCTGCGATAAGAAAAATCCGGAGCGCATGCGCTCCGGATTATGTATCTGCGGGGACGTTGCGGTTAGAGTTGGGCGATGACGTCGGTGATGCGGGCGAAGACGTCGTCCATCGTGCCCGTGCCGTTTACCGATGCGTATTTGCCCTGCGCGGCGTAATAGTCCGACACGACGGCCGTCTGCTGGCGGTAGACGTCGAGGCGGCCGCGGATGACCTCTTCCGATGCGTCGTCCGCGCGGCCCGAATCCTTGCCGCGGAGCAGGATGCGCTGGATCAGTTCCTCTTCGGGGACGTGGATGTCGATCATAATATCGACCTGCAGGCCGTGTCCGGCAAGGATTTTGTCGAACTCCTCGGCCTGGACCGTGGTGCGGGGAAAGCCGTCGAAGATGCAGCCCTTGGCGTGCTTGTGTTCGGCGACGTAGTTGGCGATCATGCCGATGACGATCTCATCGGGGGCCAGTTTGCCCGCTTTGATGTAGGATTCCATACTGCGTCCGAGTTCCGTGCCGCGGCGGATCTCGTCGCGGATAACCTCGCCCGTCGAGACATGCTCGATGCCGTAGTGTGCTTTCAGCCGTTGCGCCTGCGTGCCTTTTCCGCAGCCCGGCGCACCGAATAAGACGATGTTTATCATATATAGAAACCGTTTTTGGGATTTACCGGACAAAAATACGCTAAATTTTTGGGAAAGAGTAAAGATTCTCTAATTTTGTAAAAAAATTTATAATATGGAAAAGAAACGACGCACCGAAATCGCCGAGCTGGGAGAGTTCGGCCTGATAGACCTGCTGACCAGCGGGTTCGAGCCGGCGAACGACTCGACGCTCCGGGCGGCGGGCGACGACGCGGCCGTCATACTGCCTCCTGCGGGCGAAGCCGTACTCTGTTCGACGGATCTGCTGACGGAGGGCGTTGATTTCGACCTGACCTATTTCCCGCTCAGGCATCTGGGCTACAAGGCCGTGACGGTGGCAGGAAGCGATATTCTGGCGATGAACGCCCGGCCTTCGCAGCTGATGGTGTCGCTGGGGGTGTCGGCCAAGATGTCGGTCGAGGCGCTGCAGGAGCTTTACGAAGGGATCGCCTTCGCCTGCAAGGAGCAGGGGATCGATCTGGTCGGGGGCGATACGAGGGCTTCTGTGACGGGGCTGGCGCTGAACCTGACGGCGATAGGGCATGCTCCGAAGGAGAAGATCGTGTCGCGCGACGGAGCGCAGCAGAACGACCTGATCTGCATTTCGGGCAACCTCGGGGCGGCCTATATGGGACTTCGGCTGCTGGAACGCGAAAAGCGCGTGCTTGCGGAGGTGGAGAGCCCCGAACCGAAGTTCGGGGGATATGAATACCTGCTCGAAAAATACCTTAAACCCCGTCTGCGCAGGGATATTGTGGAGGCGCTGGCGGAGGAAGGCATCGTTCCGACGTCGATGATCGACCTGTCGGACGGGCTGTCCAGCGACCTGCTGCAGATTTGCAAAGCTTCGAAGTGCGGGGCGCGGATTTATCTGGACCGGATTCCGATCGCCAAACAGACATATGCGCTGGCCGAGGAGCTGCATGCGGACCCCGTGGTGGCGGTCCTGAACGGCGGCGAGGATCACGAACTGCTCTTTACGGTGCCGCTGGCGATGCAGGAGCAGGTGATGAAGATGGGGTGTGTCGATGTAATCGGCCACATCACGCCCGAATCGACCGGGGCGTATCTGGTGACACCCGACGGATCGGATATCCGGCTCCGCGCGCAGGGATTTGCACAGAAAGAGTAAGCCGTGCAGGGATTTCCCGGCATGGTTGGAAAACGGGGCCGTCCGCAGATGTGCGGGCGGCTGTTTTTTTGACGGGGCCTGACGGGCGGTGATGGCGCGGAGGAGGGCGGTCGGGGATATCGGGTATTATTGTGTATCGCTGGGGCCGGAGCCGGGGCCGGAACGGGAGCCGGGCCGGGGCTTTGGGCGGCCGCAGGGCGGAGTCCGTATTATTGCGGCGGCCGGAATATGCCGGGCGGGGTGTGCCGGGGTGCGGCGGTGGGACCCTGGAGGGGAGGACGTCGGGGCGGAGTGTCCTCGGAAGCGGCGCCTTGAAGGAGGCGGGGCGGGGCTCTGAAAATGAAAAAGCCGCCCGGTAAAGGCGGCTTTTCAGTTTTGTCGAAGCGGCTTAGAGTGCGTTCACATGCAGCTGGATGGCGCTTTTGAGGTTGGCGGCCTTGTTCTTGTGTACGATGTTGTGCTTTGCAAGTTTGTCCAGCATGGCGGTTACCTTGGGAAGCAGGGCCTCGGCGGCGCTCTTCTCCGTGGTGCTGCGGAGTGCTTTCACGGCATTACGTGCCGTCTTATGGTAAAGACGGTTGTGAGTACGCTTCGTCAGGCTCTGACGAATTCGCTTTTTCGATGACTTATGGTTTGCCATAATTCCAGTTTTTTATTTTTTACTTTTTCAGTTGCCAAATCGGTAAACAGCCGTAGCTGCGTGTGGATAGACGCAAAGTCCGCTCCTAGAAAAGTATCACCCGCAGAGGTCTGCCGCCCGTCGGTGTCTTTGCAGACTTTCCGGATTCCGGGACTCCTTGCCCCTCTCCTCCGGTTCGTGCCGGTTTGCAGTCCTCCTCGTTTGTAGCCCATAGGAGAGTCGAACTCCTCTTTCAAGAATGAAAATCTTGCGTCCTAACCGATAGACGAATGGGCCTTTACCACTATCGCCGCCCCTCGTAAGGGGAACTTTAGCGGTGCAAAGGTAAACAAAAAAGTGAGCCGAACAAAAAAAAAGCCGAAAAATGTTGAATTCATTACTTTTTTGCGAGCCGGATGGTCAGTGTTGCGGGGTTGAACGTGATGCCCGCCCCGGCGAAAAGCCGTTCGATATGACCGCTGGAAGCCATATCGGTCGCGGAGAGGCAGTGCAGGGCGGGGGTGTCGATCAGCGCGACGGAGTCGCACAGCCCCAGCGCGACGTCGAGGTCGTGCGTCGAGAAAAGGATGCATTTGCCTTCGTCGTGGGCCAGACGGCGGAGCAGCGTCGCCAGTTCGTAACGGTTCGGCAGGTCGAGAAAGGCGGTAGGCTCGTCGAGCAGGATCACGGGGGTGTCCTGCGCCAGCGCACGGGCGATCAGGATGCGCTGGCATTCCCCGTCGGACATGCGATCCATCGTTTTGCGGGCGAAAGCCGCCATGCCGACCAGCCGGAGCGAGCGGGCCACGATGTCGCGGTCGGCTTCCTGCATGCGCCCGATCCAGTTGGTGTAGGGGGCGCGGCCGAGGGCCACGACGTCTTCGCAGGCCAGATTGGCGATGCGGACCTTGTCGGTGGTGACGAAGCTGACGGTCGAAGCCCGCTGGAGCGGGGTGAGCGCTGCGAGCGGTTTGCCGCAGAGTTCGATTTGGCCCGATGCGGCGGCGCCCAATCCGGCTATGGCCCGCAGCAGGGTACTCTTGCCGGTGCCGTTGCGGCCGATCAGGGCCGTGAGCGATCCCTGCGGAACCGAGGCCGAGACGCTGCGCAGTAATACGCGGTCTGCGTAAGCGAGGGTGATATGGCTCAGGACGATGCTCATTTCAGAAGAGATTGCGGTTGCGGACGACCACGACGATCACCACGGGAATACCCATCAGGGCCGTTACGGTGTTGATCGGAAGGGCCAGCGATTTGGAAATAAGGTCGCAGACCAGCAGCAGGGCCGCGCCCGAGAGCATCGACGCGGGCATCAGGACGCGGTGGTCGGCGCTGGCGAAGAGCATGCGCGCGAGGTGCGGCACGGCCAGTCCGATAAATCCCACCGGGCCGCAGAAGGCCGTGACGGTGCCTGCGAGCAGGACCGTGGAGAGGAACAGCAGCGTGCGGGTGCGCTGGACGTTGAGTCCCATCGTACGGGCGTAGTTTTCGCCCAGCAGCAGCAGGTTCAGCGGCTTGATGACGGCGACGGAGAGTACGAGACCTACGGTGATGACCGGGAGCATCAGGGCGAGGTTGCCGCCCGTGACGTCGCCCAGAGACCCCATGGTCCAGATGACGAAAGATTTGAGCGCCGCTTCGCTCGAAAGGTATTGTAAAATCTCGACCACGGAGCTGACGCCCGAGCCGAACATCATGCCGAGGATCAGGATCACCATGATGTCTTTGATGCGGCGGCTGACGGCCATGACGATAAACAGCACGAGGGCCGCGCCGAGCCATGCTGCGCCCGCGATTCCGAGCGACTGGACGAACGAATGCGCCGAGACGCCCAGCAGGGGGGCTCCCAAGAGGAACAGCGCCACGCCCAGACCGGCGCCCGAACTGATGCCCAGCACGTAGGGTCCGGCGAGCGGATTGCGGAAGAGGGTCTGCATCTGCAGGCCGCTGGCGGCGAGGGCCGCGCCGGCGAAGAGGGCCGTGACGGCTTTGAGCAGGCGGATTTTGAGGATGATGTCCCGCACGGCCGGATCGCACGGGCCGCCCGTGAGCGCAGCCCAGATGTCGCGCGGAGCCACGGCGACCGAGCCGATCAGCAGGTCGGCCATGAAAAGCGCGGCGGTCAGCAGCGACAGGGCGGTGAAAAGGATGGCGGTGCGGCGTCCGGACATTTTCTGCGGCTGTTCGTTATTCCAGGCGTTTGTAGTAGTGGAGTTCTCCGCCCCCGGCCGCCTTGCCGCCGAGGATCAGGCTCAGGTCGTGCAGCACCAGGTCGGGGCGTATGACGCCCGATTCCCAGAAGTCGGAACCGCCGGCCGGGGTCTGGCGGCGGTTGTTGTTGAAGACCATGCGGCTGCGGACCGTCGGGATGCCGGCGAATTTCGGATTCTGGGCCGTCAGTTCCGCGAGGGTGTTGCACGGGCCCACGTTGAGCCAGACGTCGGCCGAGTTAGCCAGCAGGTAGGCCTCTTCGAGGTCTACGGCGACGGAGGTGTCGGAATCGTTCTCCGTGTAGACGTATTCACCCCCGGCGTCCTCGATCAGGCGGATCATAAAAC
>CAKVKI010000184.1 GCA_934754975.1 uncultured Alistipes sp.
TCCTGATCTAAAGAGGCAGACCAGTCAGCCGGTTGGTTAGCAGGTGTCAGGCCTGAAGTGCGCGCACGTCCCAGCACCTTATTTGCCAATTCAACGGCTTTTGCCGTATTTCCCAGTTCATTGTATACATCAGCCATCAACAGTAACATCTCGGCATAGCGATATACCATTAGGTTTTTATGACTGGCAGTACCTACCTGGTTCTGATCGTACATTTTAGCGAAATGAGGCCACTTATTCGAACCTCCATCAGTAGAGTACCACTTTGCCATTTTTACAATCGTTGCATTAGGTCCAGAGTTTCCATGAGTCTTTACATAATTCCGGATGATTTCCAGACTTGGATTCTTTGGATCCGGGAAGTCTGCATAAGGCAATTTTACAACATGCAACAGGCCTATTTTTTTACCTTTATCTAAAACGGGCTCTCCGTTCTTCATTATAGGTTCAAGAGGATTATTATCCTTGTCCGCAAGGAAATAAGTCCCATACGGATATACATAAGTGGAATCATTCGGAGTCGGCACATCGCCAATCATCGGCTTCGGATCTTTCTGGTTGTTACCACCACGGGTTTTCCAACTTTTCATAAAAGTGAGTTCAATACGGGGGTCACCCGGATAGGTACCTTCATGCAAATCATAAGCAGCTTTAGTTGCCCTGTAAGTTCCCCATGCAACACCTGCAGTAGATTGGGAAGGAGCGAAACGGTTGCTGGCACGGTTAAAGCAAACAGTAGAAGTGATAGAGAAGTTCAACTGGAAAATAGCTTCCTTAGAGCCCATTACAAAGTCTCCAAACAGGTCTCCAAATTTAGGTTCAAGTGCATACGGCCCATTCTCATACACATCATCAAACATTTCCTTAGCCCTCTGCCAATTAGCTTGTGCATCAATATCCAGACAGGCCATCTTATAATACACTTTTCCTAAGAAGGCTTTGGCAGCCCAGGAGTTAGCACGTCCATCCGTAGATTTTGCAGCAATCAGGGATGCATCTTTCATATCCTGGATAATCTGTGCAAATACTTCTTCTTTCGGAGCCCGTGAAGCTGCAATACCATCGGAAGAAGAGGCGATAACTTTCAAAGGCACATCGCCAAACAGCATCACCAAATTATAATAAGCCAATCCTCTCAAAAATTTGGCTTCCCCGCCCATCTGCACTTTTGCACTTTCACTCAAGCCGCTTTTCTCAAGGCTTCCCAAGAAAGCATTTGCTTCCGTAACCACTTTATACAATCCATTCCAAACAGTTTTAACAGGACTGGCGGATGTAGGAGTTTCCAATGACAGCATGCGACCATCATCATTACTATTACGTTGCCCCCAACCGAAACCGGAACTGATAATAAGTGCTTCCTGCATCATCTGGCCATAAGTAGCACTATTGGTCAGATATCCATAGCAACCCAACAAAGCCAGTTCCGCATTACTCTGGGAACTGAACATCACCGCAGAGTTCTGAGAGTATATAGGATCCTCATCCAAGCAAGAGGATAAGTTACATACAGCAAAAACAGCTGATAAAATATAATATGTCAGTTTTTTCATATTCTTGTATGTTTATTAAATTTAGAAAGTAACATTCAAACCAAACACGAAAGAGCGGGAATTCGGATAAGAACTCATATCCACACCTGGCCGGAGGCCTTCGAATGCAAAGCTATTTACTTCAGGATCATATCCCGTATAATCCGTAATAATAAATGCGTTCCTTACAGAAGCAGATATAGATGCATTCTGGATTCCAATAGCTTTCATCCAGATTTTAGGCAATATATAGCTCAATGTAATATCGGAACAACGCAAGTAACTGCCGTCTTCGATATAACGGTCCATCACCATATTTTCAATAACATACAAAGAGCTCGGATACAAATTACCCGGATTTTCAGCAGTCCACATGCCGTAGAAAGCTTTCTTGGTAATGTTATTTGCCTGTTTGCTCGGCGTTTCATTGTAGCGGACACCCGTATTCATGATATCTCTTCCCTGTACGCCATTGAATGTGGCTTTCAACGAAAGTGATTTATAAGAGACCTCTGTCTGGAAACCATAAGTAAAGTCCGGATTGGGGTTACCAATGATTGTACGGTCTTTGCCATTTATCTCACCGTCTTCATTCATATCCACTAATTTAACATCACCGGCAGAAACCGCCTTTGTGTAAGTGCCTTCGGTACCGTCTTTCTTAATATATTTCACCTTACCGTCGCTCGTGATATCTTCCGCCTGCACAATACCTTGTGTTTTATATCCCCAGAATAATCCCGGAGCCTCGCCCTGCAAAAATGCATTTGCCACACCGAATTGATCGGCCAAAGCTGTACCTTCATATCCGATTCTTTCTCCCAGACATCCCCAATCGGACGGCAACAATCCCAAATCGGTAATCTTGCTCTTATTGGCGCCAATATTGCCGCCTACACTCCATTTCCAATCTTTAGTATCTATAATCTGTGCATTCAGCGAGAATTCCACACCTTTGTTATCCAGACCACCCTGATTGTAGTAAGTGCTTCCAAAACCGGAAGAACCCGGTAAAGGTCTTGAAATCAACAAATCCTTTGTTTTCTTGATATAATAATCAAACGTACCGCTCAAGCGGGATTTAAAGAAGCCGAAATCTACACCAAAGTTCCAGGAAGCAGTCTGTTCCCACTTCAAACTGTTGTTTGCCATATTCGTTACAATCATACTCGTCAACTGATTACCGGAGCCATCAGCATAGGATATGGGAGCGCCGGAAGATTGCCCATACATAGAGAAAGTGGAATACGGACTGATAGACTGATTACCCGTCACACCATAGCTGACACGTACCTTCAACTGACTCAACCAAGACACATCTTTCAGGAATTCTTCCTGCTCCATACGCCAGGCCACCGAACCGGAAGGGAAATATCCCCAACGATTGGACTTAGCAAACTTACTGGAACCGTCGGCACGGATAGATGCGGTAATCAGATACTTGTCATAAAGGTTCACGTTCACACGACCCAGATAAGAAAGAAGCTGATAGTCGTTCTGGGAAGGAGAGGAATAGACGGTATTGCCTGCCATATGTAACCCATTCTCTCTGAACTCAAACATAGTAAAATGGTTACCAATCACATTCTTATTCAAGGAATGATACTCATCGTACGTGACACCGGCCGTAGCATCCAAAGTACCGATACTTCCTAATTTTGTATTATAATTCAAGATATTCTCCACACTGTAATTACTCCTACTCATGTCAGACTGGGCCAGATAACCGTCATTGTTCATACCTTGATACAACTGCAGACCATACCAACGCTTACGATTGTTGATATTGATATTACCACCTGTACGAAGACTGTATGACAAGAATTTGCTGATCTTCCAGTTCAGGTTCAGACTACCTCTAAAGGTCTTATCATCTGCAATATCCACATAGTCATTCAGCCAACTGAATACATTCGTCTTATTTTCATTGGTCAAAGAAGGGTCATCATCCGGTTTTTCAAACGGAGAATAGTCCAAAGCTGTACGAGAGATTGCACTGGTAGGTCCTCCAAGTGTGTTACCTCCGGCCATCATATCATTTTGTTTTAAAGCTCCACTCAGACTCAAATCTATTTTGACTGTTTTAGAAAGTTCCGCACTCAGGTTAGCACGTAAGTCACCTTGCTTCCAACCGGTTTGTTTCGTCGTACCGTTAATATCTTTAAAGTTGGCAGATATATAATAGGTTGTTTTACCACTACCGCCATTTACCGATACTGAATAATTTTGCGAGAATGCAGAGTGGTAAATCTCTTTTTGCCAGTCACGATAATATATCAGTTTGTATGTTCCCGGATTATTAGGATCATATTTAGCCAAAGCATCGTTGTATACATACCTCATTTCATCTCCTACTTTATAATAAGCATAGAGTCCGTCTCCAATCCTGGAGTTCTGATAAGCAGCATATTCATCAAGATCTACCATATCCAGCAGACGGGTAACATTTGCTACGGTAAAAGTTGCAGAAAGATTTACCGTAGTTTTACCTTGTTTACCTTTCTTCGTCGTAATCAAGATTACACCATTAGCACCACGGGAACCGTAAATAGCGGTCGAAGAGGCATCTTTCAGAACGGTGATGTCCTCAATATCGGCAGGATTCAAAGAAGAAAGAGGATCCTGGGCTATCTGGAAGTCACCACTAATGGCCGACCGTCCGAATTCACCCGTAGAAGCCTGCGGCACATTATCAATTACATACAACGGTTGGTTGTCACCGCGCAGTGAACTGGCACCACGAATAGTGACCGAGGCAGCCGCACCCGCAGTGGAAGAAGCCGTACTAACGACCAAACCGGCTACTTTACCTTCCAACAGCCCGTCAATAGACATCGCTTTAGCGGCATCATTGGCATCAGGCCGCATATTGGTTAATGCTCCCGTCAAATCCCCTTTACGGGATGTACCATAACCTACCACAACTACTTCATCCAGCAATTGTGTGTCATCCTTCATTGTCACATTAATTACCGTTCTGTTACCCACAGCAACTTCCTGTTTCTCATAACCGATGAAAGAAAAGACTAATACGGATTTAGAATTAGGAGCATCAATCTTATAGTTACCATCAATATCAGTGATGGTTCCTAAAGAGCCTCCTTTTACAGACACATTGACACCGGGTACACCTTCATTGGTGCTGTCAATTACTTTACCTGTTACTTTAATTGCTTGCTGTGCAAAAGCAACGGCAGGTGCCGTCAAGCAGAACAGGCATACAAGAAATACATTAAATAGTTTCTGTCTCATAGAATTAAATTTAAATTAAAGACATTTGTTAACAGTGATTTCGATGCAAATGTAAAGCGAGCGGGGAAAGCATCGGTGCAATAATCACTATTTCCAAGTCCAATTTTAGCCATAGACCCATTCCCGGACAGCCCATAGACGAATTTGGAGCTAAAATAGATAAAAATGGAGTAGAAGCATGAAGAAAAACGTGTTAACCACATTTATATTGTGCCTGTTATTATTCCTGCCAGATAAAGTTACAGATCTGTCTCTACGCCGGAAAAAAACAGAACGTCCCGCCTGCTTTTCATAAAACGAAAATCGGGCGAGACGAAAAATAAATAATATCTTGTTATTTTTATAATTCTTCTATGTCTTTGATAGGCAGACCCGTCACCTGGTGGATGACCTCGGAGGAGATATTCAAAGATTTCATTGTTCGGGCGTTCTCTATTTTTTCTTCCTGTCTGCCTTCCTGTCTGCCTTCCTGCCTGCCTTCCTGCCTGCCTTCTTCTCTACCTTCCTCCGCCGCCGTACTCAGCACATCATTCTGAATCATTACGGCATTGATA
>CAKVKI010000185.1 GCA_934754975.1 uncultured Alistipes sp.
ATCGTACAGGCCCAGAACGAATACGCCGAAATCGCCCGCCTGCGGGGTATGAACCAGACCGTCCGCGGCATCCGCTCGATGGCCGACGGCGAACATTACACCACACTCGAAGGCAACAACATTATCCGTCACAGCTACGCCGCGGCGGGACAGGGCGAACGGATGCTCCCTTCGCCCGCGGCCAACCTCGCGATCACCGATTACGCCTTTTCGCCCGACGAACGGCAGATCCTGATCGCTTCGGGGGCGAAGCCGATCTACCGCCACTCCTATACGACCAGCTATTTCCTGGCCGCGGGAAATAGCCTGACGCCCGTACTCCGGGAGGCCGAAGCCCCGCGCGACGCTTCGTTTTCGCCCGACAGCAAACTGATCGCCTACTCCGACCGCAACGACCTTTACGTTTACGACACCGCGACCCGGCAGACGCGGCGCATCACCGACGACGGCGCATGGAATTCGGTCATCAACGGCACGACCGACTGGGTCTACGAGGAGGAGTTCGGCTTCACGAAAGCCTATGCCTTTTCGCCCGACAGCCGCTGCATCGCCTACCTGCGCTTCGACGAATCTCAGGTGCCCCTGATGGAGATGATGCGCTTCGACGGCAAACTCTACAATCAGGCCTACTCGTTCAAATACCCCAAAGCCGGCGAACGCAATTCGACGGTCGAAGTATGGGTCTGCGACCTTGCGACCGGCGCCAAAGAGCGCATCGACACGGGCCGCGAAACCGACCAGTACATCCCCCGCATCGGGTGGACCCCCGACGGGCGGCTCTACTTCTTCCGGCTCAACCGCCGCCAGAACACCTTCGAGGTGATTCTCTGCGAGCCTAACGGCGCCCAGCGCACGATCTACGACGAACGTTCGCAGCAGTACGTCGAGCGCGTGGACGACTCCACGCTGACGTTCGTGGACAAAGACCGCTTCCTCGTACGGCAGGAGAGCCACACGGGATACATGCACCTCTATCTCTACAGCATCCGCCGGGGGTTCCTCGAACAGGTGACCAAAGGAGACTGGGAAGTGACCGACGTCGCAGGCGCCGACGGCAAGCGCGTATGGTACCTCTCGACCGAAACTTCCCCCCTGCGCCGCAACCTCTACAGCGTGCGGCTCGACGGCACGCAGCAACGCCGTCTGACCACGGGCGAAGGCTTCTACACGATCGCCCCGAGCGCCGGCATGAAATACTACATTTCGACCTTCTCCAACGCCGCGACCCCCAACCGGGTCGAAATCTGCGACGGCGAGGGCAACCCGGTCCGCCTGCTGACCGACAGCAAAGCCCTGCGCGAAGAGCTGGCCGCCGCGAACCGTCCCCAGAAGGAGTTTTTCACCTTCGCCACCGAGCGCGGCGACACGCTCAACGCCTACATCGTCAAACCCCGCGGCTTCGACCCTTCGCAACGCTACCCCGTCCTGCTGACGCAGTATTCGGGTCCCGGTTCGCAGTCGGTGCGCGACCGTTGGTCGCTCGACTGGGAGGACGCGCTGGCCGACAAGGGCTATATCGTGGTCTGCGCCGACGGCCGCGGCACGGGATTCCGGGGCGAGAAGTTCAAAAAGCTGACCTACGGACGGCTGGGCGCGCTCGAAGTCGAGGATCAGCTCTCGCTGGCCCGCTACATGGCGGCGCAGCCCTATGCCGACCCGGCGCGCATCGGCATCTACGGTTGGTCGTACGGCGGATTCATGGCCCTGAGCTGCGCGCTTAAAGGGCATGGGCTGTTCAAGATGGCCATTGCCGTGGCGCCCGTCACTTCGTGGCGTTACTACGATTCGATCTACACCGAAATCTACAACAACCTGCCGCAGTACAACGCTTCGGGTTACGACGATAATTCGCCGATCAACTTCGCCCGGATGCTCGACGACAGCAAGACCCGGCTGCTGATCATCCACGGCACGGCCGACGACAACGTCCATTTCCAGAACACCGTCGAGATGACCCGCGCCCTGAACCGCTGCGGCAAGCAGTACGACATGATGGTCTACCCCGACCAGAACCACTCGATGCTGCCCCACGACACGGCGAACGTACGGCAGAAAATGATTCGCTACACGCTGGACAACCTTTAAAACGAGACGATATGGAACGGATGCTCTTCATCGAAACACCCGTCGGCAAACTCGGCATCACGGCTTCGGACCAGGCCGTCACCCGCATCTTCTTCGGCCGCGAATACCGCAACCGGCGCAAGCCGCGCAACGCTCCAGAGGCGTGTACGCCGGAGACGGCCGGCCCTCTGCTCCTGCAGGCGGCGGCCGAGTTGGCCGAATACTTCGCCGGAACGCGCCGCGAGTTCACCCTCCCGCTGGCGCCCGCCGGCACTCCGTTCCAGCAAGCCGTGTGGGAGGCCCTGAGGACGATCCCCTACGGCGAGACCCGCACCTACGGCCAGATCGCGGCGCAGATCGGCCGCCCGACGGCCTGCCGCGCGGTGGGCATGGCCAACAACCGCAACCCGATCGCCATCGTCGTACCCTGCCACCGCGTGGTCGGCAGCACGGGCGCACTGGTCGGCTATGCCGGAGGTCTGGGCGTGAAAACCCACCTGCTGAGTCTCGAAAAAGCCCACGAAGACTGACGGCGCGACGGCCCCGGACAACGGCAGGCGGCCGGTCTCAAAAAGCACACAAGACGGCTTCGGACGGACAACTGAAACGGCGGCAGGCCCGCCGGCATTGCGCAGGCAAAAAACTCATCCGCACGAAAAGAGGGCGGCATCCGCAGAAGATGCCGCCCTTTTCACGTTCATCCGCCCGGTCAAAGTCCGAACGAGAACGCATTTATGCCGTCGTAAACCGCGCTGACGATTCCCAGCAGCAGGACGCCCGCCATGCAGAGCGCGAGACTGATGCGGGTATAGCGGTCGCTGCGGAACGGCGCGACGGGCGCATCGTTCGGGGTGATATACATCGCTTTGACTACCAGCAGGTAGTAATAGAGCGAAACGACCGTATTGATCAGCGCGATGAACACCAGCAGGTGGAAGCCGCCTTTGAACGCCGCGGCGAAGACGAAGAACTTCGAGAAGAACCCGGCAAAGGGCGGAATGCCCGCCAGCGAGAAGAGCGCGAGGGTCATCATCACCGCCAGTTTGGGGTTGGTGCGGTACAGGCCGTTGTAATCTTCGATTCCAACCTTGCCGCCGCTGTGCTGCTCGACCGTCGAAACGATGCCGAAAACCGCGAGGTTCGCCGCCATGTAAACCAGCACGTAAAAGACCAGCGAAGTCATGCCGAAGGCGCTCCCGCCGATCACGGCGAGCATGATGTAACCGGCCTGCGAAATGGACGAGAAGGCGAGGAAGCGTTTCAGGTCCTTCTGCCGGATGGCGAAGAGGTTCGCCACCGTGATCGACAGCACCGTCACGGCATACAGCAGCGTCTGCCACTGCCCGATCATCGGCCCGAAGACCTTCATCAGCACGGTCATCAGCACGAACGCCGCCGAACCTTTCGACACCACCGACAGGTAGGAAGTCACCGTCGTCGGCGCACCCTGGTAGGTATCGGCGGTCCAGAGGTGGAACGGAACCAGCGAAATCTTGAACCCCAGCCCCGCGAAGAAGAAGACCATGGCCATGATCTGCAGCGGCGAACCCGTAATGCGCGCCGCCATGTCGTCGAAATAGAGCGTTCCGGTCGTCCCGTAGAAGAACGAGATTCCATAGAGCATCAGCCCGCTGGCAAAGAGGGCGCAGAGGATGTACTTCGCACCCGCCTCGGCCGAATAACGCTTGTACTTGTCGAACGCCACCAGACAGGCCATCGGCACCGAAGCCAGCTCCATGCCGATAAAGAAAAGCAGGAAGTTGCCCGCACCGATCATCAGGTACATGCCCAGCAGCGTCGAGAGGGTCAGTATGTAGAACTCACCTTGCTTGTGGGCCGTATCCTCGCGGCGCAGCCACGTATCGGCCTGCAGGAAGACGATCAGCGTCCCGACGGTCAGCACGCTCTTGACGATGGAGTGCATCGGCACGTACTGGAACATGCCCCCGAACACTTCGCCCGGAGTCCCCGGAACGACATTGACCGCCACCTGCAGCGCGAGCAGTCCGCAGGCGACGGCCGAAAACCGGCGGCGGCCCCGCTCCCCTGCGATCAGGTCATAGAGAAACAGCAGGACGATCACCGCGATGAGCGTCACTTCGGCCTGCATAAAGGTAAATATGTTGCTGTAATCCATAATCGCTTAATTCATTAATTGCGCAATGATGCCCGTAACGCTCTCCCGGATCATGTCGCTCACCCACAGCGGCGCGAGACCCATGCCGGCGATGGCGACGATAAGACAGATGACCGACAGCCGCTCGTCCCACGTGGCGTCCGTCAGTTTGAGGTGATGTTCGTCGGTGCAGGTGCCGTAAAGAATTTTCCCCACCACACGCAGGATGTAAACCGCCGTAATCACGATGCTCGTGCAGGCGATGATCGTCACCACGCGGTGGAAGGTGTCGTCGTTCATAAACGCGCCGTTGAAAATGGTCATCTCGGCCACGAAGCCGCTCAGCCCCGGCAGTCCGAGGTTCGCCAGGCCCGCGATGACATACCCCACAGCAAGGAACGGCATCACTTTCATCAGGCCGCTCAGCTCGCGGATGTCGCGCGTATGCGTACGGCCGTAAATCATGCCGATCAGGGCGAAGAAGAGGGCCGTCATCAGACCGTGGCTCAGCATCTGCAGAACTGCGCCCGTTCCGGCCGTGGTGTTCATCATCAGAATGGCGAAGAGGACCAGCCCGCAGTGCGACACCGACGAATAGGCGTTGATATACTTGAGATCGGTCTGCACGCAGGCTGCGAAGGCCCCGTAGACGACCGAAATCGTCGTCAGGACGATGAATATCCAGCTCAGTTCGTGCGCCGCCTCGGGCATCAGGTACATCGCCACGCGGAAACAGCCGTAACCGCCCAGTTTCATCAGTACCCCGGCATGGAGCATCGACACCGCCGTCGGAGCCGAAGCATGGCCGTCGGGACTCCACGTATGGAATGGGAACAGCGCTCCCAGCACGCCGAATCCGACGAAGACCAGCGGAAACCAGACATACTGCTGCGCGAGCGGAATACTGTGCAGCTGGGCGATTTCCAGAATATTCATCGTCGTCGCCCCGGCGCCGAAATAGATGCCCAGAATGCCGATCAGCAGCAGCGCCGAACCGCCCATGAGCATCAGCGTCAGCTTCATGGCGGCGTACTCCTTGCGGCCGCTGCCCCAGACGCCTATCAGCAGGTACAT
>CAKVKI010000186.1 GCA_934754975.1 uncultured Alistipes sp.
TCTTCGTGGCGTGCGGACCGTCGTGGCACGCAGCGCTGATCGGCGAACACCTGATCGAGAATATCTGCCGGATTCCGGTCGAAGTGGAGTACGCTTCGGAGTTCCGTTACCGCAACCCGGTCATCTACGAGGACGACATTGTGATCGCCGTGTCGCAGTCGGGCGAGACGGCCGACACGCTGGCCGCCGTCGAACTGGCGCGCAAAGCCGGGGCTTTCGTCTTCGGCATCTGCAACGTCGTAGGCTCCTCGATCGCCCGCGCCACCCATTCGGGCGCCTATATTCATGTGGGGCCTGAAATCGGCGTGGCTTCGACCAAGGCCTTTACGGGGCAGGTGACCGTGATGGCGATGCTGGCGCTGGCCGTGGGCCGCGAGAAAGGCGCCGTGACGGAGGAGTACTACCGCGAGGTGTCGAAAGGCCTGCTGGAACTTCCGGCCATATTGGAAGACGTGCTGAAACTCGGCGGGCAGATCGAAGACCTCTCCAAGATCTTCACGTACGCCCATAATTTCATCTACCTGGGCCGCGGCTACAACTACCCCACGGCGATGGAAGGCGCGCTCAAACTGAAGGAAATCTCCTATATCCACGCCGAGGGCTACCCCGCTGCCGAGATGAAACACGGCGCGATCGCGCTTATCGACAACGAAATGCCGACGGTCGCCATCGCCACGCCGGACAATACCTACGAAAAGACGGCCAGCAACATCGAGGAGATTCGCGCCCGGGGCGGCAAGATCATCGCGGTGATCGCCCGTGACGATACGCACGTGCGCCGCAGCGCCGATTACACGATCGAGGTTCCGGTGATAACCGATTGCCTGATGCCGATCGTCGTGTCGGTGCCGCTGCAGCTGCTGGCCTACTACATTGCCGTACACAAAGGCCGCAACGTGGACCAGCCGCGCAACCTGGCCAAATCCGTGACGGTGGAATAGCCTCCGCCCGGGACATACCTAAACATGGAAATCCCCGCAGTCAAGGAAGTCTGCGGGGATTTCGCTCACACAATTATCATTAACCTAAAAAACTTTGTGTCAGTCTTCGTAGCCGTTGGGCTTGGCTTTCCATGCGGCGGCGAAGATCGCCGTACCGACGAGGGCCATGCCCACCAGCGTATAGAGCGCAATGCTCCAATCGGTGTATTGGACCAGCATGCCGAGTCCCCAGCCCGAAACGATCGTACTGCCGTAGCCGAACAGCCCGCAGAAACCGCCTGCCGTAGCGGCGGCGCGCTTGGTGGCGATATTGGCCGCGGCGATGCCGACCAGCGCCTGCGGGCCGTAGATGAAGAATCCGGCCGACATCAGGATCAGGACGGCCACGATCAGCGGCGTATGTTCGTTGAGCGAATAGAGTCCTACCAGACATACGGCGGCCATCAGCATGCAGATGACGCATGTGCGAGGCGCACGGCCGCCGAAGAAACGGTCGGTGGCCCAGCCTGCGGCCAGCATGCCCGCGATACCGGCGATTTCGAACGCCGCGACGGTCCAGCCCGCATGGCTGATGTCCATGTGCAGGTGTTCCTTGAGCATCGTCGGCCCCCAATCCAGCACGGCGAAGCGCACGATGTAGACGAAGAAGTTGCCCACGGCGATGATCCAGATCGTCGGATTCAGAAAGACCTTGCGGCGCAGGAACGCCTTGTATTCGGCTTTTTCCTCCGCTTTGGTCTGCGGTTTGTCTTCGGCTCCGCCCGATTTGCCGGTCTTGAGTTCGGGAAGGCCCACCGATGAAGGCGTGTCGCGGACGAAGGCCCAGACGACGGCCGCACCCAGCAGGGAGATCGTTGCCGGGAGCAGGAAGCACCAGCGCCAGTGCTGCGAGAGCATCGACGAAGCGTCGAACCATGCGCCCCAGTTCAGGCTCACGACATAGCCGCAGAAGATGATGGCCAGTCCGGCGCCGATCGAGTGCGAGGTGTTCCAGACCGACATCTTGGTAGCCAGCCGTTCGGGGACGATCCAGTGGGTCATCAGCCGTGTGCAGGGCGGGACGCCCATGCCCTGGAACCAGCCGTTGAGAATCCAGAAGATGCCCAGCGCCAGCACCGAGGAGCTGAATCCGAAGAGCAGGTTGCAGATGCCGCAGAAAACGAGTCCCGTGACCAGAAAATAGCGTGCGTTGCTGCGGTCGCCCCAGATGCCGTTCACGAACTTCGAGAGTCCGTAGATCAGTCCGTGGAGCGTGAGGAAGAGGCCGAGGTCGGATTTCGAGATGCCCATCTCCTCGTTGAGATACGGCATGGCGATACTCAGGTTCTTGCGCACGAAATAGAAGAGCGCGTAACCGAAGATGCACATCGCCATGGTGCGGAATTCCCAGTATTTGAAACGTTTGACCTGCTGGTCGGTCATGCCGGCATATGCCGGATTGAGTTGTTTTGCAGACATTTATTCAGGTTGGTTCGGGTTTTACTTCAGGTTGGGATTGGCTCTGTTGCCGCGGATCGCGGCGTCCTGCAGGGCGTGGATCGCATCGCGCGACCACGGCAGGCCGATGAACTCCGAGGGATAGTCCGTCTCGATGATGTCGGGTTCGGCGAGCAGTTCGCGCATGTAGGCCACGCGGCGGTCGTGGGGATTCTTCACCTTGTCGGACGATCCGGTGATCGAAGTCATCGTCATCACCCCCTCGGCATGCAGCAGATCGTAGACCTGCTGAAGCTCGGGATTGACCGCCAGGCGGATATAGGCCATGATGTATTTCCACGGAATGGGCGAAGCGTCGTACGCCCTGAAGTGGTCCATCGAACTGATTTCGACGCAGAACATGACGTTGCGGATGCCGTGGTTCCAGTAGTAGAGCGCCTCCTTGATCGAGCGGACGCTCAGCATGATGTTGTGGTACATCGACCAGTCGCCGCCGGGCTGCAGTTGTTTGATGTAGTAGTCGAGACTCGCGCGGCGCACCTCGTCGCTTACGCCTTTGGTATTGATGTACTTGTTGTCGAAGTTGAACACCACCTTGTCCTTACCCCACTCCAGCACATCTTTCAGGCGCGGAATCTTGTAAGGCGTGACCTTGCCGTCGCGGTCCACGAGGTTCAGGCGGCGCAGTTCGTCGTAGGTGTAGTCGGCGACGCGGCCTTTGCCGGTGGTCGTTCGGTCGATCGTCAGGTCGTGCATGAGTACCAGGACGCTGTCCTTGGTGAAGCTGAAGTCGATTTCGAAGAAGGTCGGCATCAGCGACAGCGTCTTTTCGCACGATTCGATGCAGTTCTCGGGATAACCGGGCATCATGCCGCCGCGGTGTCCGCTGACGATCACGTCGCGCGCGGGATCATAGGTGAAATAGGCCTGCAGGTCCCCGATCGAATTGATCTTCACGGTGTGCAGCCGGGGAGCTTGGGCGCAGGCGGGCATGATCGCGGCGCAGCATGCGGCCAGCAGTAGCAGTTTTATGTTTTTCATGTCGTAAAGCGGGAGTTAGCGGATGATTCGTTCTACTTCGGCGTACGCCTGTGCGACGAGCGCGGGCAGCGGATCGCCTGCGGGAAGCTCCGCGATTCTGGCGATGGCTTCCGCCGCGCCGAGCCGTTCGGTCATGCCGATCATTTCCACGCTCTGCGGGTCCTCCGGATTGTCGTAATGCAGGGCCGCGCCGATACCCAGCAGCAGGTTGGGCGTGCCGACGCCGTACTGGCGCGCCGTGAGGATCGGTTTGATGAGCCGGTCGCCCGCCGACAGTTTGCGGAGCGGTTCGCGCCCCACGCGGGTCACGTCGTCGCAGAGGTAGGGATTCAAAAAGCGGCCGATGATCTTGTCGATATAGGCGAAATGGGCGTCGCGGTCGAAGTCGTAACGCGCCGCCAGTCCCCGCCCGCTCTCGCGCATGGCGGCTTTGACGATGGTGTGGATCTGCTCGTCGGAAATGCTCTGGCAGATGGTCATGTAGCCCTTCATGCGGCCCAGATAGGCCGTAATGGCGTGGCCGGTGTTGAGCGTGAAGAGTTTGCGCTCGATGTAGGCGATCAGGTTGTCGGCCGGGTTCATGCCGGGGATTTCGGGAACGGCGCCCTTGAATGCGGCGCGCTCGACGTTCCATTCGAAGAAACGTTCGACGACCACGTCGATCGGGTTTTCGCTCTTGACCGGCGGCACGATGCGGTCCACCGAGCAGTCGGGGAAGCCGACATATTGCTCGCAGTAAGCCTGCCCTGCGGCGTCGAGATGCGTCAGCACCGCGGCTTTGAGCTGCGAAGTGGCGCGGACGCCGTTTTCGCAGGCGATGATGTTGAGCGGCTGTTCGACGCCCTGTTCCCTGCGGGCCGCGATGCCTGCGGCGATGGCTCCGGCGATGCGGGGCAGGATCGTAAGGCCGACGGCCGTGGTGACGATCTCCGCCTGGGCGATCTGCTGCGCGAGTTCGGGACTCCGCGAATCCACGGCCGAAATGTCGGTGATGCGCACCTCTTCGCATACGGTGTCCATGATCTGCACCGTATAGCTCTTGTCCCGGTTGATCCGGTCCACGATCTGTTCGTTCACATCGGCGAACACCACATGGTAGCCCGCCTTTTCCAGCACGGCGCCGATGAATCCGCGTCCGATGTTACCCGCTCCGAATTGAATAGCTTTTTTCATTCTATCTATGATTGATGATTACCAGAATCGCATGGTGTGTCTTGGCCGGGGATGAGAAGGCGCGGCGGCAGATGCCGTCGTATTGCCGGAGTGCGGCTGTCCGGAACAACGGTGCGGCGTCCGGCGCCGAAAAGAGGTTTTTTCCCATCGGTCGTGTAGTTTGGTTGTGACATATTAAATACAACCGATCGGACAAAACCACCTAACGGAATTACAAAAAAATTAAAAATAACACGGGGGATTGTTTCATAAATTCAGAATGTTTATTTTTGTGGCGAATCAGATTGTCCGATGGAGAAAATTCTGCTTACGACACGGATCCGCAACGGCGACCGCAAGGCTTTCGATGAACTTTGCGGCCGGTACTATGCCATGCTGGTCTCCTATGCCCGCCTTTTCCTGAAGGACGACTGGGCCGAGGACGTGGTGCAGGACGTCTTTTACAACGTATGGCAGAACCGCGCGGCGCTGGACGATTCGAACTCCCTGTATAAATATCTGCTGCGTTCGGTCTACAACCGGTCGCTCAACTATCTGGAGAAACACAAGCGGGCCGGCGATTACCGCGCCTACTACCAGGAGCGGATCGCTTCGATGGGCAGCGCCTATTATGCGCCCGACAACAGTCCGATCATCCGCAAGCTCTATTC
>CAKVKI010000187.1 GCA_934754975.1 uncultured Alistipes sp.
GGGCGGGGCCGACGAACCCGACAATGCGGGCAATCCCCGCGCTCCCGAAGGCGAGGACAAGGCCAGCGGCACGGGCCGGGGACTCAATCCCGACGGACTGGACCAGCTGGATCAGGGCCTGCAGGGGCGCGGCCTGGTGGGCGACCTGCCCAAACCCTCGTACCCCGGTTCGAAGAGCGGCAAGGTGATCGTCCGCGTGACGGTCGATGCGTCGGGCCGGGTTACCGGCGCGGCTTACGAGCCGAAAGGCTCGACCACCGACGCCGCCGAACTGGTCGAAGCCGCCAAAGCCGCGGCGCGCAAGGCGCGCTTTACCGAGAGCCGCGCGGCGGTGCAGGGCGGAACGATCACCTATGTTTTCCGTATGGAGTAATTTTTGAAACGAAAGATAATGCGATTTTTACTACTGACATTGTTCGGATGCCTGCTTTTTGCGGCGGGCCGCGCCCAGCAACCCGCCAAGGCCGAAGGAGCGCATCTGCATATGGAGGTCGCGAGCCACGATTTCGGCGACGTGCCCCGCAGGGGCGGCGACCTGGTGCGCGAATTCACCTTCACCAACGACGGTACGGTGCCGCTGGTCGTGACGCGCGTCATCACCTCGTGTTCGTGTCTCAAGGCGTCGTACTCCAAACGGCCGGTCGCTCCGGGCGAGACCGGAACCATCAGCATCACCTACGAACCCCACAAGAGCGATCCGGGCGTGTTCAACAAGGTGATTCAGATTTACTCGAACTCGGTGGACGGCCGCGACGTAATCACGGTGCAGGGCAACTCGATCGACCCGGGACCCCGCAAGGTCAAGACCGGGGAGGTGAAGATAAAGTATAAGAAAGATAAGTAGGGCCGCCTTTCCGGGGCCGAAGGGTCTCGGGCCGGGGTTTTCGGGGTTTTGAGGTTTTGGAGCTGACGGTTTCGGGGTCTCGGGTTTTTGGCCGGGATTTCCGGCTGAGGATTTTGGGCCGGGGGCTCGGGTTTTTGGTTGAGATTTCCGGCTGAGGGGCTTGGGTTTTTGGCTGAGATTTTTGGCTAAGGATTTTTGGCTGAGGGGTTTTGGCTGAGGGGTTTCGGGGGCTTGACGGTTTCGGAATTTCGGCCGAAGTTTCCGCCCGCAATCCGGTCGCATGCGAGAAGTCCCCTCCGAGGAGGGGATTTAGGGGAGGGTCAGACTTGTAACACGCCGCCATAGGCGGCGACAACGACCGACAGGGCTGGTGCGCGGTCCGAAAGGTCTGAAATTATTAAGCACTTAAATAACAAATAATTACGCTATTTATGGCAATTCTTTTTTCCAACGCAACGATCCTGCCGATGACGGCGGCCGGGGCCGGTCCCAAAACCTTTACGGGCTTTGTGGGCGTCGCGGGCAGCCGCATCGCGCTGGTCACGGCGTCCGCGTCCGAAGCCGGCGCATTCCGCGCCGCACATCCCGACGCGCGGATCATCGACTGCACGGGCCGGCTGCTGATGCCGGGGCTTGTCAATACCCACTGCCATGCCGCCATGACGCTGCAGCGCAGTTATGCCGACGATATCGCCCTGATGGAGTGGCTCCACGACTATATCTGGCCTTTCGAAGCGCGCCAGACGGCCGACGACGTGGCGCTGGGCATGACCCTGGGCATCGTCGAGATGCTGCTGGGGGGCGTGACCTCGTTCGTGGATATGTACTACCACGAAAACCGCTGCGTCGAAGTGGCCGAGCGGCTGGGAATCCGCGCGATGCTGGGGTGCAACTACTTCGACAACAACGTCGAAGAGGTGCTTCCCGAAGTGGGGAGGGCGGTGGAACTCGCCGCCGGCTGCGACCGGGTCCGGATCGCCCTCGCGCCCCATTCGCCTTACACCGTGTCGCCCGAAAACCTGCGGCGCGGCAAAGAGACGGCCGAGCGGTACGGACTGCACCTGATGACCCATATCGCCGAGACGCAGGACGAAGTGCGCATCGTGCGCGAAAAGTACGGCACGACACCCGTCGAACACCTCGACGCGCTGGGCATGCTCGACGCCCGGACCATCGGCGCGCACTGCATCCATGTCACCGACAGCGACATCGCGACGCTGGCCGCGCGCGGCGTGGCCGTGTCGCACAACCCGCAGAGCAACATGAAGATTTCGAGCGGCGTGGCGCCCGTCGAGAAGATGCGCGCCGCGGGTGCGCTGGTGACTATCGGCACCGACGGCACCTGCTCCAACAACGATCTCGACATGTTCGAGGAGGTGCGTACGGCGGCCTTCCTGCAGAAATCCGCCACGGGCGACCCCGTTGCGCTCCCGGCTTACGAAGCGCTGAAGCTGGCGACGGTCAACGGCGCTCGCGCTTTGGGCTATGCCGAAGGCGAACTGGGCGTGATCCGCGAGGGCGCATTGGCCGACCTGATCGTCGTAGACCTTCAGAAGCCCCATTTGCAGCCCGTTCACGACCTGGTTTCGAACATCGCCTACTGCGGCAAGGCGTCGGATGTCGATACGGTTATGGTGGACGGCCGCATCGTGGTCGAAAACCGCCGCGTGGCGGGCGTGGACCTGCCTGCGCTCTATGCCGACGTCGCCGCCGCCGTGAAACGCATCACGGCGAAATAAGCCGCGGGACCGTCCGGGCTGCCGGTGAGCGGGTTGTTCCGCCGCAGTGAACCGCGGCCGCCCGCGACCCTTCTGTGGCTTGGCGTAAAGTTGCCGGGGCGACCGCAGGACTGCCTGCGGGGTGTGTCGCCGCGAACCCGTCCGGGCTGCCGGAGAGCGATGTGCATAACTGTCGTGTTCGCTTGTGGGCCTTGTCGCTGTTTAGCGCAGTGTTGCGGGGTGGACCGCACTTCCGCCCGCGGAGTGTGCCGCCGGACCATCCGGGGCCGAACCGCTGAGCCACGGTATGTAACCGCCTGCGAGCCGTCCGGGTTGCCGGAGAGCGGGTCGTACCGCCGCCGCGAACCGTCCGGGCTGCCGGAGAGCGATGTGCATAATCGCCGCCGGAACTACGCTCGCCCGCGAACCATGTCGTCGTTTGGTGCATTGTTGCTGGGCAGGCCGCATAATTGCCGCATAAACGCCGCCGTGAGCCGCAGGCCGCCTGCCAACGGGCGCCGCCGCGAAATAAACCTTTTAACCCCCGTCCGACCATGAAAATCATCTCCGTCAGGGAACACCCCGAATTCGCGGATGCCGCGATCAGCTATATTTCGGCCTGCTGGCCCGAAGTGCCGCCCGTTCTTTATGAGGATTGCATCCGCCACGCTGTCGGCGCCGCAGGTCCGCTTCCGCAGTGGTACCTGCTGATGTCGGGCGGCGAACCGGCGGGGTGCGCCGGGTTGATCGCCAACGACTTTATCAGCCGCATGGACCTGTGGCCGTGGGCCTGCGCCCTCTATGTCGCGGAGCGCATGCGCGGACATGCCTACGGACGGCTCCTGCTCGACCGTGCGGCCGAAGACGCCCGCCGCGCCGGATTCGGCAAACTCTACCTCAGCACCGATCACGCCGGGCTGTACGAAAAGTGGGGCTTCCGCTATATCGGACAGGGCTATCACCCGTGGGATGCGGAGTCCCGGATTTACGAACGTACTTTATAATAATAACAGCATACGGTATGAAAGGAAAGATTCGTTTCGGGATGGTCGGCACGGGCTTTATCGCCGACTGGGTGCTTGCCGGCGCCCGGCAGGATGCGCGCTTCGAGGCGGCGGCGATCTGTTCGCGCAGGCAGGCTACGGCCGACGCCTTCGCCGCGAAGCACGGGATTCCGCATACGTTCACCTCGTTCGAAGAGATGGCCCGCAGTCCGCTCGTCGATGCCGTCTATATCGCTTCGCCCAATGCACTGCACGCTTCGCAGAGCATCCTCTGCATGAGCTGCGGCAAACACGTGCTGTGCGAGAAGCCGCTGGCCTCCAATGCGCGCGAAGCCCGTGCGATGATCGAAGCCGCGCACAGATACGGCGTCGTGCTGATGGAGGCCATGATTGCGACGCTCAATCCCAATTTCCGGATCGTGCGCGGGCTGCTGCCCCGTCTGGGAACGATCCGCCGCTACTTCGCAAGCTACTGCCAGTACTCCTCGCGCTACGACAAATTCAGGGAGGGCGTCGTACTCAATGCCTTCGATCCGTCGCTTTCCAACGGCGCCATGATGGATATCGGCGTCTATACGGTTTACCCGATGGTCGCGCTTTTCGGGCGGCCGCAGGCCGTCGATGCGCAGGGCGTGGTACTCTCTTCGGGAGCGGACGGTCAGGGGGCCGTCAATTTCCGTTACGAGGGGATGAACGCCACGGTGATCTACTCCAAGATCGCCGATTCGCGCCTGCCTTCCGAGATCGAAGGGGAGGAGGGCACGCTGCTGCTGGATACGATCCACGACATACGCCGTGTGACCTGCTTCCCGCGCCGCAGCGCCGCCTCGGGCCGCGGCCCGGAGGCTGTCGGCGAGTCTTTGGGCGTGGAGCCGGACCGGGACCGTTACTATTACGAAATCGCGGAATTTATCGACCTCGTCGAACAGGGCCGCCCGGAATCGGCGGTCAACAGCCACGCGAATTCGCTTGTGACGCTGGAGATCATCGACGAAGTGCGCCGCCAGCTGGGCGTGGTCTATCCCGCCGACGAGTAACGCAGTAACGCAGTAACGCAGGGCACGCCCGTGTTACTGCGTTACTATGTTACTGTGTTACCGCGCAATTCTTACCCCTTGATTCTCCTGTACACCGTCGCTGTGCGCGAAGTGTTGTAGATGCGGATATGCGGCCGGTCGGTGTTGTCGGCATCGCGGGCCGGGTAGGAGAAGTGTTCTACCTCCATCGCCTGCCGCTGCTGCCCGCCGAAACGCCGTTCGTCGGTCGAGAGTACGGGCACGTATTTGCCGGGCGCCTGCACGGGCAGTTCGTAGTCGGGAATCGACGCCGAGGGGTGCCAGTTGAAGACGAACAGCAGGTCGCCGTGCGCGAAGGCCATCGTCTTGTTGCACTCGTCCATCTGCAGGTTCCACGCATAACCGTCGGCCAGCACCTTGTAACGCTTCACCAGTTTAATCATCGCCTTGTCGAAATCGCCTAGCCACGCATAACGCAGGAACCCGTTCCTGGCCAGCGACCACTGCCGCCGGGCGTGGGCGTAGCTCCAGCCGTTGCCCTCGCGCGGGAAGTCGATCCATTCGGGATGCCCGAACTCGTTGCCCATGAAGTTGAGGTAGGCCTGCCCGCCCGTCGAAATGGTCATCAGGCGGATCATCTTGTGCAGGGCCATGC